>CAYSBM010000006.1:0-17785 GCA_964429095.1 uncultured Solibacteraceae bacterium
TGGGCGCGCCGCCTCTGGCAGGCGCGGGAACACCTTCTTGATCATGGCCAGCCGTTCTTCGCTCATGCGCGAAATATCGTCGCCCAGCATTAGCGGGCTTCCGTTGATGCCGAATATGGTGGTGGTAATCTGCGCGTCCGACAGAGCGATAGGCTTGTCGATGGTCATCACGTTACCGGAATCGGCCAGGTACAGCTTGCGATGCGTGAAGTAGTTGCCAGCCAGAGCATTAGTCGCTGCGCGGTGTGAGGTCCAGTACTCGGCGCGGTTGATCATAAACGTGCCGGGATAGAAGCCTTTGCCAGGACCGTCCAAAGCGCGCCCTTCTCCGTAGTCGGTGCCCACGCGATTGGCCGCCACCAGGCCCACGTTCAGCAGCGTCGGTCCGGTGCTCGGCAGCAGGTAGGTATCCTGACCCGCTGCCTCGCTGATCACTTTCAGCCCTGCGCGGTAGGCTTGAGGTCCGGGGATGAGCGAACGGTCATAGTAGCCGTCGGGAATATGATTGCCGGGCGTGGAGCCGGAAATGGCGTCCAAAAAGTCGATCATGTAATAACGAACACCCCAATTGCGGTAGGTGGTGAACACTTGCTTCAGAAACGCCTGAGTCTTGGGATGTGTAGGGTCTAGCACATAGACCTCGCCGATCTCGCGGTGCGGCACCGCCAGTGGTTTGCCGCCCTTGAGCAGCAGCGCGTCGCGGAACTCCGCCACTTTGTCCGTAAGCCGTGAACTGAGCCAGAATGCGCCGCACCACAGGCCGAGCTTGAAGTTCTTCTTCGCCAGTCCGGCGATCAGCGCTTGGGGTCCGCTGGGGAAGAGTTGATAATTCCAGCGCAGCCAGTTTCCGGGCTGCTTGCCCTCCAGGTTGCCGATACTCACCCACAGATATTCGATATCGAGCCCCGGCAGCCGCTCGCGGACCGCCAAAGCGTTGCGCAGGACCACGTCCTCATAACGTTCAACGTTGAACGGATCCACCCAGCTCCAACCCCCCCAGCCCGCCGGGATCTTTGGCCATATGCTGACTTTATATTCGGCCTGTACGAGGCCGGCCCAACGGTCCAGTTCGGCGTAGGGGTCAGAGCCGGCGGCCAGCCGCAGTTTCTCGGGCGAGACCGCCGCGCCGGCCGGCAGCATAAAACCCTCAAAGTCGCAATAGGTGCTCAGCGCGGCCGTATTCTTAATCCTGTCCCAGGCGAGTTCGTGTACCGTGCTGATCCGGTCGAAAGTAATGAATCCCAGTTGCAGCGCGGCGCGCGAGGCGGGGTCATAAATTTGGAGTAGCGTCTTGCTCTTACGTGGTTTATCAAGCGAGCTTAATCTCGCCACCGAGCTAGCTACCTGCCAGCCGGTTTGAAAAAACGCGACCGCGCGTTCAGGCGTTCCGCCCAGCTTCAGCGCGGCTACATCGAGGAGCCGAACGCGGCCCAGTTTCACGGCGGCGCCGCTCAGGTTGACGATGGTGCTTTCCATCAAGGCCGACGAGCCATCCGTCCCGGCGGTGAATTCGACCGTCCATTCCATCGCCGGATGCGCAAAACGCAGGGCCAGCCGGCCAGGCGTGCCCGGCGTCCACTTGGCGGACTGCGCATCCTCAGCCCACAAGGTCCGGCCGTTGACTTCCAAGCCCAGCCGCGCGTCCCGGATCGCCGGGCCAAAGCTAAGGCGCCGTTTGTCCGCCTCCAGCCCCACGGTCTGAGCCGGCAGAGAGACTCCGGCGAGAGTCAGCACGAGAATCAGCAATGCATGTTTCATGATTGAATCCCTAATTCGCCGAGTGTCCAATGAGGCGTGCCGCCGGGGCGGCTGGTCACCAGCGCCCCCAGACGGTTGGCGAAATCACCGATGCGCGCTGCGGGCCAACCCTTGTGCAGGCCATGCAGAAACGCGGCGGCGAAGGCGTCGCCGGCGCCGACCGTGTCGGCCACCTCCACCCGGTAACCGGGCGCTTCGGCGTAGACTCCGCCCGCCAGCACGGCACAGCCGCGCTCGCCCATCGTGACGCACATCGCCTGCCAGTTGTATCGCGCTGCCCAACCCCGGCAGAACTCTTCGAGCGAACCCGGCCGGGCCCCAAACATTCCAGCCAGAGCGGACGCCTCGTCGTCGTTCAGCTTGACCGCGTCGGCCAGCGGCAGGAGTTGGGCCACGAGTTCCGGAGTATAGGAGTCTTTTCGTAAATTTATGTCATAAAGGCCGCGTGCGCCGGGATTGGTCCGGATCAATCGTTGGAGCAATGCGTGAATGGCCGGTTCCATCGAGTGCAGCGTCCCATACGCGATCCAGTCCGGCTTCCACCGCGAGATCTCGTCCAGATCGTCCTCGTTCAGCCGCAGCAAGTCGTAAGCCGCCGGCCGATGTATGGTGAACGCCGGCGTTCCCTCGGCGTCCAGCTTGACCGTCACCACGCCTGGCGGCGCCGGGACGCGGCGTATGAACTTGGTCTCCAGACCCATGGCGTGCGCTTGTTCCAGGACCTTTTCGCCGCGCCGGTCGTCTCCGACCGCGCTCAGAAACAGCACCTCGTGGCCCAAACGTCGGGCGTGATAAGCGAAATTGAATGGCGCGCCGCCTAGTTTTTCTCCGTGCGGAAAGACGTCCCAAAGCACTTCGCCGATGCTGAGGATTTTCATAATTGGGTCCTCCAACCTGCTTCATTGATCCGCCAGCACGGCTTCGATCAACCGAGGGCCGCGCTCGCCCATAGCGGCCTCAAACTGTGCCGCAAATTCCGCGGCCGTGTGCGCCCGCGCTGCCGGGACTCCCTGGCCGCGCGCCAACGCCACCCAGTCCAGATCGGGATGCCCGATATCCATCATGGCGGCCGCACGCGGGCCCGGGCCGGCGGCGCCCGTTCTGCGCAGTTCGACCTGGAGAATCCTGTAGCTGCGATTGGCGAAAATCACCGTCACCACGTCTAGATTTTCGCGGGCCATGCTCCATAAAGCTTGCAAAGTGTACATGGCGCTGCCGTCGGCCTCCAAGGCTATCACCTTGCGGTCCGGGCAGGCCAAAGCGGCGCCCAAGGCCGCCGGCAGCCCTTGTCCGATGCTGCCGCCGCTCACAGGCAAGTAGTCGAATGGCGGCGCCAAAGCCAGCTCGCGCCACACTGGTTCGCTTGAAGAAACCATTTCGTCGCAGAGGATAGCCTGTTCGGGCGCGAGCGCCGCTACCGTTCGTCCCACGGCCGCCGCCGTGAGAGGGCCATCGCGTGCGGCATCCGGCCGGGTTACGGCCGCCAGGCGAGGCGCCTGCCGTGCGCCGCACTCTCCGGCCAGCGCTTCCAGCGCCGCGGCGCCATCCTCATCCGGCTCAGCCAGCACGTGCATTTGGCAACCCGGCGGCGCCAGTTCGCTGGGCGAGTTCGGATAACCGAAGAACGAGACCGGCGGCCGCGCCTCTACGAGCGCCATATGCTCTATTCCTCCGAGTAATTCGAGAGCCGGCTCTGGGAAATAGGGGATCTTCTCGGGTGCGAAACGTCCCCGGCCCCGCTGCATGCGCGCCGCGTAACGGTCGGCAAACACACGCGCTCCGGTGGCGGCTGCCACGCGAGCCGCCGCCGCGAGCCCCCTATCCAGCAGCGCGGCGCCGCCGAGCAGCAGGGCGCATGACCGGCCGCCCCGCAAAATGCGGGCGATGCTCCGGATCCGCGCCGGATCAACCTCACGGCGATGCGGACTGGGAATGATCCGGCCCGGCGCGGCCGCCTCGCTCCAGCAATAGTCCGCAGGCACGATCAGGGTCGCAACCTGCCCCGGAGGCTTGATCGCCGCCTCTACCGCCTGGGCTGTCGCTTCGCCAATTTGCCCGGCCGAACCAAGCGTGCGCACCCAGCCGGAAACGGGCCGCGCCAATTGCTCAATATCAGTGGTGAGCGGGGCGTTGTAGGTCAAGTGCCACGTCGCGTGCTGGCCCACGATGCTCACCACGGGCGACCGTGCCTTCGATGCATTGTGAAAATTCGCCAAGCCATTGGCTAAGCCCGGTCCCAGATGCAGCAGTGTCGCCGCCGGTTTGCCGCTCATGCGGGCGTAACCGTCCGCCGCGGCCGACGCCACGCCTTCAAACAGGCACAACACGGCGCGCATGGCCGGCACGCGGTCCAGCGCCGAGACGAACTGCATCTCGGAGGTGCCGGGGTTCATCAGGCACAGGCTGATGCCGTTGTCCAGCAGCGTGCGGAGCAGACACTCAGCGCCGGTCATGATCAAAAGAGCCGCTGTCGGTCCGGCGGCCCGGGTTGAAAGCTAGACGAAACGGTATTTTCGGGTCGAGTCGTTCCAGATCACCTTCTTGCCGTTGCGGTAAGAGAGCGTGGCCATGTGTCCGCTGATGGCCGCCTGCTGGCCGACCGCGGGCGGGGCGATCACCTTCCCCTTGCCCTGCGCCGCTTCCAGCCAGTTGCGCAAGTGCGCCATCACGCTTTCGTTGTCGGCGTTCGGATCAGTCTCGTGAATTTCCTTGCGGGCGCGGACGTGCGCGGGGGCCCGGCCGTTAAACTTTTCCGGCCAGAAATGCAGCTCGCGGCGGCTGATGACCTCGATGGTTCCTTCGTTGCCCAAAAACTGCTCGCCGTAGCCGTAGTGGTCGTTGCCAAAGTAGCAGCTATAGTTGATGTGGAACTTGTCGGGGTACTCGTAAATGGCGCTGATAGTATCCGGCACTTCGCGATCATCCTCGGCGCTGCCCCACCGGTAGATGCCGCCGCTGGCCATGCAACTCAGCGGTACGGTCTTTCCGCAGACGAAGTTGGTAATGTCGGTCTGGTGCACCAGCAGATCGGTGGAAATACCGCCGGAGTAATCCCAGTAGAGGCGCCATTGGTAGTAGCGGCGCTTGTCGAAGGGCCGTTTGGGCGCTGGGCCCAGGAACCGCTGCCAGTCGCTGTTTTCTTCGGTGGCATCCGGCGGAATCTGGTAGCGCCAAGCCGGATTGGTGTCCAGCGAGTTGCGGTACCAGAAGGCGCGCACGTAATGCACGTCCCCGATCAGGCCTTGCGCCACCAGTTCCTTGGCCCTCTGGTAAAACTTGTTGCTGCGGTTCTGCGTGCCCACCTGGATCACTTTGTCGTAGTTGGCTGCGGCTTTGAGCACCACTTCGCCCTCTTCAATGGTGTGGGCCAAAGGCTTCTCCACATAAATATGCTTCTTGGCTTTGATGGCGGCGAGCGTCATCACCTGGTGCAGGTGTTCAGGTGTGGCGATGATGACGGCTTCCACCGAAGGATCGGCTAGCAACTGCTGGTAATCGGCGTAGGTCTTGGGATCATTGTGGCCCATGGTTTGCACACGGTCTTTGGCGCGGGCCAGACGGCCGGTGAAGGTGTCGCAAACGGCCGTGATTTGAAAAGCTTCCGGACAGCCCTTATAGAGCATTTCCATCAGGTAATAGCCGCGGCTGCCGGCGCCGATCACACCGATGTTGATCTTGCCGTTCGCGGCACGCGACCGCAAAACGGCCGGACCGGTTGCCAGTACAGCGCCAGTGGAACGCGCAACGAAACTCCGGCGGGAAAGATTCTCGCTCATGATCGCAGATCTCCTTTGGAGGAAGGATTTGAAATAACAGCATACCAACGATGAGAGCAGTTTTGGCGGACGCAAAAATGCCGGGCGCCATTCAGACGCCCGGCCGATGATCACCACCGCGCCGCTCGGAGGTACCGGCGAGGTGATAGTGGAGGAGACGGCAAATCTATGCCAGCAGCCCGCCGTGGCCAAGCGAGGCCAGTTCCCATCCTGAAACCCGGTAGCGGGCCAACAACGGCGGTAGCATCAGGTCCAACACATTCGGCTTAGCTGAACGCGAGCAACCCGGCGCCGAAACCACCGGCACATCGTCTTTGTAAGCCAGCATCAAAAGGTTCCCCGGCTCGACCGGAGCCAGGAACCGCTCCACCTGGCAGCCGGTGCGCCGCATGGCGCGGCCAATGACATCTTCTGGTCCGGCCGGCGAAGTGGTTGAGGCGATCAGAACCACCGTGGGCTGCGTCCTGAAAATATGGTGCAACGCCCGGGAAACAGCGCTCTCTTCCTCCGTCGCGGTCAGAACGTAATTAGAGCTGGCCCCGAACCTGCACAGCCGTTGCTGCATGATGTTTTCAAATAACTGGCGCGCTCGTTCACCCGAGGCTGGATCCGAATACAGAACCCCCACGGTCGGGTTACGAATGGGGCGAGCCTGAAGGATGGGCCCACGTTCCTTGAGGATCGACAACATGGCCTCCAGTTGGGCGCGCGCCACCGCAAAAGGGGCGCTCTTGACTGTGGCGATGCGCTGGCCCGCGCGCGCATATGAAAAGTTCGAAGCGGTAGCGATGACCACGCTTGAAGTGCAATTAATTTGCTTCAGCAGTTCGTCATCCACCAGCAGGCAGCAGGCTTCCGTGGCTACCAGGTTCGCCCGTCCGCCTGCCGTCAGGCGGATTTCCAGGCACCCGCAGCCCACCTCCCCGGCGACCGCCACAACTGCTTCATCCTCCCCAGCCTCGCCATCTTCGAGTTCTGTGACCCAGACTTGGCGGAGGCCCTCGGTTTCAAGCATCTGGACGTCTTCCTCACGGATGAGGTGCCCTTTGGACAGCAGCTTTCTGCCTCCTGGCCGGAAAATCGTGCAGCAAAGCACGCGCCCGGCGGATTCCTTCACGTCCACGGTCTGCGCCTTCATGCCGTCACCTCTGCCTTACAAGTGAGATGTTCACCGATTATACACAGAGTGAGTGCCAAACATGATTTCTTTTTCTCACATTTACTTTCAGAATGGTGTAAAGGCGGGTGGACCCAGACAGGTTAATCGAACTAATGGGAAGCAGGGATAGGGAGAATAGCCGGCTCCTCCACTTTGAATTGCGGGGCATGCGCACCATCGCCGGGCCGCAGGAGTTTCCGCATGGCGATTTCATCACAGCGCTGGAACTTCGGGCAACGCAGGCAGTCCTTCCAGGCTTTCAGGGGCAACTCCCCCCGGTCCACCACCACATAGCCTAACTTTTCAAAAAACCTGGGCACATAGGTGAAGGCAAAGAGCACGTCCAGACCGAAATCCAGCGCTTCTTGTTCAACCGCCTGTACTAATGTCTTACCGATGCCGCGCGATTTATGTCGCGGATCCACGGCCAATGAGCGGACCTCGGCTACCGAAGAACCGTAGAAGTGGAGCGCCACGGCGCCGATCACTTCCTCTTCAGCACAAACCACCGTGAAATCCCGGATATTCTCCGCCATCTCGAACGAGGTGCGGGGCAGCATGATCCCCTGCGCAGCGTAGCCATTAATCAGCGCAAGCAGGCGCGGCACGTCCCCCATGCGCGCCTTGCGCACCACAAGCGCCGGCGCCGCCAGGGATTCAGACATCCGAATCCTCTGCTGCCGCCATGCGCGTGCCGATTCGCTGGCCGGCGCAAGCTTGGCCGATCACGCCCGGCACGGCGCCCGGAACGATCAGCACCTGAGAAACGCCGGATTCCAGCGCCGCTACGGCGGCGTTCAGCTTGGCCTGCATTCCGCCGGTGGCAATGCCGCCGGCAATCAGCGCCGCGGCGCCCTGCGGCGTCAAACGTGGAATCACCGCGCCTTCGGCGCCGCGCACTCCGTCCACGTCGGTCAGAAAGAGCAGCGTCGAAGCTTGCCAGGCTGTGGCGCAGGCTACGGCCATTTGGTCCGCGTTTACGTTATAGATACGGCCCTGCCGGTCGGCCGCCACGCAAGCGATCACCGGCAGATAGCCGGAGCTGGTGAGCAAATCCAGCAGTTCCGTGTTGGCGTGGACGGGGCGGCCCACGGCGCCCAGCGCCGGATCCATCTGGACCGCTTCCACCAGTGAGGCGTCAATGCCGCTTAAGCCTACAGGTTTGGAGCCGGCGCGCAGGAAGCTCCCCAGAAGCTCATGGTTTACAGTTCCCGCAAACACCTTCAAAATCGCATCCACCACTTCGGTCGTGGTCACTCGCAGACCGTTCACAAAGCGGCTCTCGACGTTTCGCTCGGCGAGGAAGCGAGTCATCTGTTTACCGCCGCCATGCACTACCGCAACCGCGTGTCCCTGATTGGCCAAATCCTGGATTTCGCAAGCCAAGCGGTCCCGCGATTCCACTCCATCCAGCAGCGTCCCACCCAGCTTTACCAGAAACTTCACAACAGCCCCTCCGTTTCCGGGAATCCGAGCATCAGGTTCATGTTCTGCACCGCCTGCCCCGCCGCTCCTTTCACCAGATTGTCGATCGCGCTCACTACCACACCGCGGCCTGTGGTTGGGTCCAGTTTGACGCCGATGTCGCAGAAATTGGTGTGCGCCACCGCGTGCAGGTCCGGCACCTTGCCGGCATCGTAAACCCGCACGAACGGCTCGCCGGCATACGCCTTCTCATAGGCAGCCACCACAGCGGCGGCGCTCATTGAGGTGGCGGCTCGGAAGTATATCGTTTCAAGAATGCCGCGGTTGAGGGGAATCAAGTGCGCGGTAAAGCAGAACTCTGATTCCTCCAAACCGCTGTGCATGAGCACTTCGGGCACGTGCCGGTGGTCCAGAATCGAATAAGCCGAGAAATTGTCCGACACCTCACAGAAGCTGGTCTTGAGGCTGGGTTTGCGCCCGGCTCCACTCACGCCGCTCTTGGCGTCGCAGACAATCCCGGCGCGCCGGTCAGCGATGCCCCCGGCAAGCAAAGGGCGGATGGCCAGGTTCGCCGCCGTCGGATAACAACCCGGGTTGGAAACCAGCCTGGCGCTGGGGATCTGGCCGCGATAAAATTCCGGCAGGCCATAGACCGCTTGCGCCAGCCAAGTGGGGGCGGTGTGTTCTTCTTTGTACCACTTACGGTGGTTTTCGGCGGTGCGCAGCCGGAAAGCGCCGCTCAAGTCCACGACTTTGACACCGGCTTCTACCATGGGCGGGGCTAGGGCCATGGAAACATCTGCGGGCGTAGCCAGGAAAACGAGCGCGATTCCTTCCTGGCGTACGGCTTCCGGGGTGGCCGGAGCCGTGTGTGGCCCAACCCAACCCCGCGGGCGCGTGGCCGGCTCGGAGTCCGAGCGGTGCTCCAACAAGACCGGCTCCACTCGAGGATGCCGCAGAAGAATGCGCACCAGTTCCGCGCCGCTGTAACCACGGAACCCGACAATGCCGACACGGGCCGCCATTTGTTTAATTATTCACCTCGATGAATAATTATAACACAAGGGCCAGCCGTCTTACCTTTGTTCGGAAACCGAACGCTCAGCTAACTCCCCCAGCAACGGCAGGCGACGGAATTGCTCCTGCGCGGTCTTGATGAGCATGAAGATCCAGACCCCCAGCATGCCGGCTCTGGCCATAAACGCCAGGGGGTGGACATGCCTCATGGCGCCGAAAGAGAGCAATGGCGCCAACACATGATCGACGACTAGCCACGCGACAAAGAGGTATAGCCCCTGGAAGGCGTGAAACCGCACCAGGCGGTCGTGACGGAACCGCTCTGAGGCCAGGACCACAATGGAGGCGATCCAACCGAGAAAGGGGATATAGCAAAGCATGGCGGCCGTGCGGCTGCTGATGGAGCCGGCGGCGTCCGTCCTGGCTTGTCCGGCAGCCGGCGCGATGCTCTGCCTGGCTCCACAGCGGGCGCAGTAAATATCCGCCGGTCCTACGCTGCTTCCGCAGTGGCAACAAAACGGCATCTACATCTCCTGTAATGTCATACGATACGCCGGGAGGTGGTGTTCCGGCAAATCCATTCGGTTCGGCCCCAAGCCAAACCAGCAAAGGCAACTAAGGGGAACCGCTGATCGAAAGGCGGAGCGCGGGATGCTACGTTTCCGATAGGAGGCCCAATGCGTAGACGGCGGATGGCGAGCGCCATCAGTGTGGTAGGGATGGCGATATGTGCGGCGAATGTGGTCTGGGCGCAAGGGGCGTGGCGTTATGTCCAGCCGCAAAGCGATTTTCTGTTGGGACTTGAGTGGCGCCGGGTGGCATCGTCAAAGCTCGGCCAGCAGTTGCGCGCATCCTTATCCCGGATGGACTCGGGCGGGATTTCCGGATTGAGCCGTTTGAACGTGTTTGATGCGACCGAGCGGGTTCTGATTGCGGGCCGGATGCCGGCGGGAGCGTCTCCGGCCAGCCCGAACAGCGGTTTGGCCGTACTCGAAGGTTCTTTCGATTGGGCGAGTTTGCGAGCAGCCCTGCTGGAGCAGGGAGCCCGGCCCTTGGTGCACGCGCGCGGACAGGTTCTGCTCGCCAAGCGCTCCGGCGCGGCGGAGGAAGTTGTGGCGCTGGCCGAGCCTCAAGTTCTGGTGATTGGTGAGCGGAAGATGGTAGAGGCGGCTCTGAGCGGAGCGTCGATGCCGGCGGCCTCGCCACTTTATCAACGCGCACGGTCGCTGGCCGAGCGAAACGAAGTCTGGATGACCGGCACCGTTCCCCCCAATGCCTTGCCGGGGGACGCAAGTCCGCAAGCCAGGATGCTGGCCGACGTGGTAGGCTTCGATCTCGGTGTAAACCTGCATCGAGGTGTGCGCCTGGAGGCAAACTTCGCCACTAAGAGCGCCTCTTCGGCCTCAGCCCTAGCCGGCGGAATGCGCCTGATGATGAGCATGGCCGCCATGCAGCAGGCCAACCAGCCGGAACTGACCGCTCTGGCGGATAAATTGCGCATTGACGCCACCGGAGCGGATGTGCGCATGAGCCTGGAGCTTGACCAAGCGGAGCTGGAGCGAAGTTTCCGCTCTCTGCGCGCCATGCTGCCGGGCGGAATGAAACCCGTCCAGGTGGCGCCTCCGGCGGCGGAGGCTCAAACACCGCCCGAGCGGCAGGTGATAAGAATCTACGGGGCTGAAGGCGGCACCCGCGAGATCCCCCTGAACAACAAGTAGAACTGCCGGACTAAACGCGACAAGCCGCCGCCCACCGGGTTAGACGGGCGCAAACCGAAGATGGTAGGATGCGGACGATGCGAGTCGCGGCTTTTCTCGTCCTGCTTTGCCTGGGGTTGTCCGGCGCTCCTGTCCGCAGCGAGCTTGAGATCTACTTCGTCGACGTCGAAGGTGGACAAGCGACGCTGATCGTGACGCCGCTGGGCGAATCCATGCTGGTGGACGCGGGCTGGCCCGGCTATGACGCGCGCGACGCCAAACGGATTGCGGCGGCTGCCCGGCGCGCGGGCATGTCGCGCCTCGATTAGTTCCTGATGACCCACTACCACCGGGACCATGCCGCCGGTACGCCCGAACTGCTTTCCCAAATACCGGTTTCAGTATTTGTCGACCACGGGCCCAACACCGAGGACTCCCGGCAAGGAATTGAATGTGAAGCTCTTTACAAGAGCCAGTTACACAAAGGCAGACGCCTGGTGGTGAAGCCAGCAGACCGCATTCCGCTAAGGGGCGTGGAAGTGGTGGTGGTGGCGGCGCGCGCGCAAACCATTGCAGCGCCGCTGGCCGGAGCCGGAGCGCCCAACCCGGCATGTTCCACCACGAAGCCTGTGGAGCACGACCCCAGCGAGAATGCGCGCAGCGTCGGATTCCTGTTGAAGTTCGGCAAATTCCGTTTTGTGGATCTGGCTGACGCCACCTGGAACGTGGAGCTCAGCCTGGTGTGCCCGAGCAACAAGATCGGCGCGGCGGACCTTTTCTTGGTCTCCCATCACGGGGCCAGCGTTTCCAACTCCCCGGCTCTGCTGGCCGCTCTGCGCCCGCGCGTGGCGGTGATGAACAACGGGGCGCGTAAGGGTGGCGACCGGGCCACGTTCGAGCGGTTGCGCGCCTTGGCGAGGTTGGAGGATCTCTGGCAACTGCATTTCTCGGTCCCGGCCGGCAGCGCCAACGCGCCCGCGCCCTTCATCGCAAATATGGAGGAGCAGTGCCAGGGGTTCGGCATCCCCGTATCGGCGCGCAAGGACGGGCGCGTCCGCGGGATCACCCTTCGCAACCGAGCGGCCAGGATCTACGCAGCGCCTGAGAACTGACAGGGCCCGGTTGTCCATGCTGCTGTCCAGTCCCGTCTACTTCGTCTTCCTTGCCGGGATTTTCTTGCTCTATTGGAGCGCCGCACGCTGGCGCACCCTTACGCTCGCCGTAGTGCTGTTCGCCAACTATTTCTTTTACGCCAGATGGGACTTGCTCTACCTGTTCCTGGTGCCCGCCGCCTCAAGTTGTGATTTTCTTATCGCACGGGCGCTGGAAATCGCGCAGCGCGCGTGGCTGCGGCGGTTGCTGGTTGCTATGAGCCTGATGGTGAACCTGGGCATCCTCATTTCCCTCAAGTACATGCCTTTTGCGCTCGAAAACTACGCGCGGCTAGCTGGAACTGCGGCTCCGCTCTGGCGGTGGGTGTTTCCGCTGGGCCTGTCTTTCTACGCTTTCCAGGCTCTCACCTACACGATCGACGTTTACCGGCGCGACGTCCGGGCGTCTTCGAGCTACCTGGCGTATCTGGCGGCGGTGAGCTTTTTCCCCACCACGCTAGCCGGACCAATCACGCGCGTGGCGGTTCTGTTGCCGCAGCTTAACAGAAAACAGCGGGCGCTGGAGGAACCCGCCGGCGGTCACGCTCTGTTTCTGATCGGCCTGGGCTTGAGCAAGAAGCTGCTGATCGCCGACTCCCTGGGCTCGCACCTTGTGG
Organism: uncultured Solibacteraceae bacterium; assembly: GCA_964429095.1. GTDB lineage: Bacteria > Acidobacteriota > Terriglobia > Bryobacterales > Bryobacteraceae > JAJFUV01. Next base: position 12,601 of record CAYSBM010000006.1, read on the forward strand.
ACCGTGTCTTCGATTTCCCAAATCTGTATTCGGGGCTCGAAGTTCTGGCCGGCGTCTATGCCTACGCACTTCAGATCTACTACGATTTTTCCGGGTACACCGACATCGCTATTGGTTCGGCGCTCCTGTTGGGAATCCAGCTCCCGGAGAATTTCCGCCGTCCCTACGCGGCCACCAGCATTCCGGATTTCTGGCGCCGCTGGCATATCACGCTGTCCAACTGGCTGCGCGACTACCTGTACTTTTCCCTGCCCGGCCTGCGTTCGAAATACAAAGCTTTCACCTACCTCAACCTGCTGGTGACCATGCTTCTGGGCGGTTTGTGGCATGGCGCGAGCTGGAATTTCGCGGTATGGGGGCTGCTGCATGGAGCGGGGCTGGCTCTCAGCCGGGCCTGGCAAAGCTGGCGCGGCAATCCCCGGCCCGGTGCGCATTGGGCCACGCAGACCATCAAGGCCATCCTGACGGCGCAGTTCGTGGCTTTCGCCTGGATCTTTTTCCGCGCCCCGGACTTAAGCGGCGCCGCCGCCGTTCTGGCGCGTATTGCATCCGGCACTGTTTCATCGGCGAATCTTTCCACACCCTTGGTTGCCGTATTCATGGCGGCGCTCTCGGCGCATTACATTCCCAGGGGCTGGTTTGACCGGGTGCGGGAAGCCTATGCCGCCGCACCTTCTTACGCGCAGGCGGCAGCGCTGTTCTTGCTTGCGCTCTCGCTGCGGCATCTGGCCGGCGCCGGTGCGGCGCCGTTCATCTACACGAGGTTCTGAACCGTGGGGCCGCTGCCTGGCAAAACCACGCGCACGCTCGCCGCGCTGGCGGCTATGCTTTGCCTGTCCGAGTTGTCTCCCCCGCCGGCGCGGCTTCATTTACTCGAACGCAGTACGATTTCCAGCGTCATTGACTTTGCCCCCCGCAACGGCGGCTTGCCTGCCCGATCTGAGTTCGAGTTGCAGCCTGCGGAGGCGCCTCACGCCCCGCCTCGATTCCCGGTCATCGACGATCCTGCCGGCAACCTCAATCATTTTTACGAACGTCTGGAGGCGGTCGAGAGCGGCAAGCCGGGAGCGGTGGCGCGCATATTGCACTACGGCGATTCGCCCACCACTGCTGATTTGATCACCGGTGATGTGCGCGCTCTCTTGCAAAGACGCTTTGGTGACGCCGGGCACGGTTACTGTTTGATGGCGAAACCTTGGGCATGGTATCAGCATCGCGGAGTGAGCTTGAGCGCGCGGGGGTGGAGAATCGATGCGGCGAACCAGTCCACGGTACGCGACGGACTGTACGGCTTGGGCGGGGTGAGTTTTCAAGGTGGCGAGGGCAGCGAAACCGTCTATACATTGCGCGATGCCACGCACACCCGCCTGGAATTGGACTACCTGGCGGCGCCCGGGGGTGGGACGCTGGGCGTGGAGATTGACGGCGAATGGTGGGGCGAAGTCAGCACCGCGTCCGCGGAAGTAGGCGCGGCTCATGCGGAGTTCGTCATCCAAGCGCCCGCACGCAGCGTGCGCATCCGCGTGCTCTCCGGCCAGGTGCGGGTGTTCGGCGTGGAGTTCACCAAGCCCGGCCCGGGCGTCCTCTACGATAGCCTGGGATTGAATGGCGGCTACATCTCGGTGCTGGCGCGGCTTTTCAATCCCATCCATTGGCAGCAGGAGCTCAGGCACGCCGATCCGGCGCTAGTGGTGATCAATTACGGGACCAACGAAACCGCATATCCGCTTTTTGTGGACGCGATCATGCCCCAACAGTTGCGCGTAGCCATCGGCCGCGTGCGAACCGCCGCGCCGCGAGCCTCGATCTTGATCATGAGCCCCATGGACCGCGGCGAAAGAGGACAGGGCGGCGCCATCGTCTCGCCTGTCCTGCTGGCACGCCTGGTAAGCGCCCAGCATGCCGCCGCCGTTTCTGACGGTTGCGCTTTCTTCAATACCTTCGAAGCCATGGGTGGCGCCGGCTCCATGGGGCGTTGGTACAAAGCCGAGCCGCGTCTGGTAGGAGCAGATTTGATTCATCCGCTTCCGGCGGGTTCCCGTATCGTGGGCGAGCTATTCTATAAGGCGCTGATCGACGGCTATCACCGTTACAAACTGCGCCGGCTACGGGCGCGAACTGGCGCCAAGGGGGTGCATTGAGCGATGCGGGGCGGCATGGCATGGGTCTTTGTTCTGGCGCTGGTCTTTGAGACCACGGGGATGATCTTTTCCAAGGCGGCAGTGATCACCGCCAGCAAGAAAAGCCGGAACCGCCCGGCCGCCCGCCGCGCGGCCAGGCCCCGCCACCAGAAAGTGAGTCCCCAGGCTCGCAAGGCTGCGCAAAGGCGGCTGTCGCTGGCGGCGGAGGCGGCAGCCTCGATTGCCGTCGAAAACCCGGCGGGCCTGGTGGCGTTTTTTGAACAACTCTACCGCCATCAGCTTGGAGAGGCGCAGGGACCGGTGCGCATTCTGCATTACGGAGATTCGCACACCGCCGCTGATGAGTGGACCGGAACTCTGCGCAACGCTTTTCAATCGCACTTTGGAGACGGCGGCGCGGGGTTCATCTATGCGGGGCGGCCCTGGTACGGCTACCGCAGGCTGGACGTGCGCGGAGGAGCGACGCGCGGCTGGCACAGCGAAGGGTTGGCGGCGACGCGCGGCGACGGGCGCAACGGCATGGGCGGCGTCAGCATCTGGACGGCGCGGGCCGGCGAGAGCGTCTGGCTGGAGGCCGAGTGCCGGCGGCTGGAAATCTTCTACCTTCAGCAGCCCGGAGGGGGCAGGATTGAGATCTTCGATAACGGAGAAAGCCTGGAGGTGGTTTCTACCGCTGGGGACACCGGCGCGGGCTGCCTGCGGTACGATGCTTCTGCGGAGTTGCACCGCTTCGAGATCCGCACGCTGGACCGCGCGCCGGTGCGCTTGCTCGGGTGGGCGGCGGAAAACGAACGAGGCGTAACCTATGAGCCGCTGGGCATCAACGGCGCACAGGCTTCCATTGTCATGGGATGGGACCAGGAGCTCTTGGCTGCACACCTGGCGCGGCGCGAGCCGTCGCTGATCGTGCTGGCCTATGGAACCAACGAAGCCGGCAACCGCGACTGCACCCCGGAGAGCTACCGCGCGATGTATCTCCAGCTTCTTCAGCGCTTGCGTAAGGCGGCGCCGGCAGCTTCCATTTTGCTTGTGGGTCCTCCGGACCGCATGTACCGCCGGCGCGGCAAGTGGTTGCCATACCCGCGCGTAGGCGGCATCATTGACGCGCAGCGCGAGGTGGCGCTCTCGGCCGGGTGCGCGTTCTGGGATATGCGTGCGAAGATGGGCGGTGAAGGCGCAATGCGTGACTGGGTGCTGGCCGGTTGGGCGCAACCCGACCATGTGCACCTGTCCGCGGCCGGATATTACAGGATCGGCGCGGCGCTGTTTGAGGACCTGATGTCCTGTTTCAGCCAGTTCATGAGCGCGCGCGAAGCGATGGACCGGGAGGGAAAAACGGGTGAGCCGCGAAGCGAAAATCCGTGAAATTGTGATGCGTTACGCCAAGACCGGGGAGGCGCCTGGCGCCGGGGAGTCGTTATTCGAGACGGGCATTCTAGATTCCTTCGCCCTGCCGGACATGGTTTGCGCTCTCGAGCAAGAGTTCGGAATCAGCATCCCGGACTCTGACTTAAACCCCAGAAAATTCGAGACCATCGCCCTGATCGACGCCTACCTGGCGGCCAGGCTCAAGTGAGATGGCGCACATCAAAGCTTTCGGCGCTTACCTGCCCGACCGAGTGGTTTCAAACCAAGAAATCGCCCGCATAGCCAACTGCGATGCGGGTTGGATCGCCGAGGTCTCGGGCATCCGGCAGCGCCGCTTCGCCTCTGAGGCGGAAACCGTCGTGCGGATGGCCGAACTGGCGGCCCGCGATTGCCTCAACCGCGCCGAGGTGGCGGCTTCGGAACTAGGCGCTGTGATTGTGGCCAGCGGGACCAGCGAACGGCGCTTCCCTGGTCCGGCTTGCCAGTTGTCCCACGCCTTGGGCATGGAAGCGGCGCCGGCTCTGGATCTGCCCATGGCAGGCGCCGGATCGTTGTTCGCCTTGGCTCTGGCTTCCGATCTGGCTCCCCGGTTTGGCAATGTCCTGGTGGTGGCGGCTGAGAAGATGTCGGCGGCCGCATTGGGCGAACCCATGGACAAGAACGTGGCGGTGCTGTTCGGCGACGGCGCGGGCGCTTGTCTGGTAGGTCCGGCGGATGGCCCGGGACGGATCGCAGCCAGTGTTCTGCATACCGACGGCGCCTTCGCCGAAAGTCTGCGCCTCGAATTCGGCTGCCCTTTGGTGATGGACGGCCGGACGGTCATCCTCCAGGCTTCCCGGAAACTGCCACGCGCCATTCTGGAGGTGCTTGCCGGTGGCGGGCGGCAGCCGGCCAGCGTCGATGTGTTCCTCATGCACCAGGCCAACCGCAATCTGACGGTACGGGTAGCCCAGAGCCTGGGCGTGCCGGAGCAAAGGTTCTATTCCAACATCGAACGTTATGGCAACACCTCTTCGGCCTCTCTGTTGATCGCTGCGTTTGAGTGGTGGAGTGGAAACGGGTTCCGGGCGGGTTCAAGCGTGGTGCTGGCCGCTTTTGGTGCGGGTTTCCACTGGGGCGCCGTTCTGGTGGAAGGATGACCAGCGTCAGCGCAGGATGCTTTCCAATTGCTGCTTCATTTGCAGCAGCGCGGGGCCCAGCGTCACCAGCAGCACCGAAGGCAGAATCAGAAAGAACACCGGAAATACCAACTTGACGCTCACTTTCCGCGCCGCCTCCTGCGCTCGCTGCCGGAAACGCGTGCGCAGATAGCGTGCATGTGTACGCAGCGCCGGAGCAATGCTGGCGCCGAAACGGTCGCTGTCTATTAGCAGGTTGACCAGCTTGGTGAGTTCCGGCTGGCAGTTGCGCTCGGCCAGATGCCGGTAAGCCTCCAGGCGGCTCTTGCTGGCGCGGGCTTCCAGGTGGACGCGGTGGAGTTCGGCGGCCAGCTCCGGATGCAGACTGCGCAGGGACCGGCTGGCCTCCAGCATGGCTTGGTCGACCGACTGGCCCGCTTCCCGGCACAAGACCAGTAGATCCAGCGCTGCCGGCAGCGCGCGGCGCAACCTCTCCGAGCGACGCCGGGCCATGATTTGCAGCGCACGGTCAGGGCCGAAGCCCCCGCAGCGGCCGGG
>CAYSBM010000006.1:17795-23853 GCA_964429095.1 uncultured Solibacteraceae bacterium
ACCTGTGGCGCGGCGTCCCAGCGGAAGCCGGCCGCCTCCAATTGCATGCGCACCTTGCGGTTGGAAGTTGTGGCCGCCGGAAAAGCGGCTCCCACGCGCCGCATAGCGTCCACGAACGAATCCCGCAGCGTGGTCCTTCCCTCAGCGGTCCCCAGGGGCGCCATGAGGGTGGAACGCGCGGCGTCAGCAGCGGCAACGCCGCGCAGGAGAAAGAGATAGCCTGCCGCGGTCGCCCCCAGAACCACGAAGAGAAAGAAGATTGCGAGCAAGAGCAGGCCGGCCGGCATGGCGTGCTATCCACGCTCTTGCGAATGCTGCAGTGCGCCAAAATCATACAGCCGATCGCGCCGGCCACCAGATGCCGTCCCGCCGGATGCGCGAAAAACGTGCCCAAGTAGCCTGGGTTCACAAACGTGAGTACAGCGGCGATGCCCACGGGCAGCACGGTCAGCACCGCTCCGCTCATGCGCCCGTGCGCCGCCAGGGCCCGCACCTCGCCGCGCAGCGAAACGCTCTCCCGCATGGTCTCGGCCAGGGTGTCCAGAACCTCGCCCAACCGTCCGCCTGTGCGGCCGTGCAACTGCGCCGCGGCGGCGAACAGGCTCATCTCCGGCAGTGGCAGCCGTCTCGCCAGGTTGTCCAAGGCGTCATCCCAGCCGCGGCCCAGGCCCACTTCCGTGGCAGTCTTACGCAGTTCTGTCGCCAACGGTTCGGCCGCCTCGCCTGAGACCAATTGCAGGGCGGTGGAAAACGGGTGTCCCGCTCGCAGCGCGCGCGCGATGGAGTCGAGCGCGTCCGGGAACTGCTCTTCCATCCGCACCAGCCGCCTTTCCCGCCGCCGGAGAATGTAGCCGTAGGGCAGAAAGGCGGCTCCGGCAGCTACCAGAGCCACCGCCCAGCGCGGCGCGGCCTCCAGGCTTCCGAAAAGCGCCCATGAGAGCGCACCGCTCAGAAGCATTAGTGCGGTGAGGCGCCCCACCGACCAGTTCAAACCCGCTTGGCCAATGCGGGTTTGCATACCCTCCACACAATCGAAGCGTTCCAGGACGCGGGCCCAAAATGAGATGGTGCTCAGCTCCTCGTCCTTCTTCAGTAGCAGTGGCGGCTCCTCCGCCTGGTTGGTCCCGGCATGGCTATCGCGGTGCCCGGCGGCTGAATGCATGGTGATCAGGGCGGCGGCCACTGCGCCGAAAACCCCGGCGAAAAAGACCAGCAACGGAATCAGCGGCATGATGGAGGCAGGGACGGACAACGGTTCGCTTCGCCGGCCGGTGGAGCCGGAGGCCGGATGCCGGCCGTCTGAAGCCTGGCGGGCGCGTCTGGTAGCGCTTCAGCCTTCTTGGCCCCCGCTCGCATGGCAGGCGGCGGAACTGGCGTATTTGCCCGCCGCGGATAAAACAGCGCCGGCAGTGTCACCGCCGGCAGCCGGTTGCGCTGCTCATCCAGGGGATTACGCAGCGTCAGCCGGATGCGGGCCAACGAATCAGCTAGCCCCAGCATATCGGCTTCAGCCGGCGTAGTAAGCAAAGTGACCACTTGACCTGGAAACTTTCCGGTGGAATTTTCCGTCTGCGTGCTTACCGCCAGAACCTCCACGTTCTGCAAGATGGTCTGGATGCGGACATCTTCCTGGTTCCGGCTCTCCGGCGCGCCCACCACCTGCACGTCCACCTTGTGGCCTGGGCGCAGCATGTTGACCACGCCGGCCGAATCGACGACATGCACCGACACAGCGCGCATACCCGTGGCAATGCCCAACCCGCCACCGTCTTTAGGCGATGCCAAACGTCTCTCGGTGAGAGGTTCGTTTTCTTCCACCGGCGCAAGCAGGCTCATACCCGCCACCTGAGCCGGGTCACTGAGTGCACCCTTCAGCGGGATGCTCCCGCTCCAGTTCGCCACCTTCACATCCTCGGCTTTAAGCACTGCGCCGCGCTCCAGGTTCCGCGCCGCCACCAATACCGGCGGCCCTGAGCTGGCGGCGTTGCCCGGAATTTTCGACAAAAACAGCCCGTAAAAAAGCGCCGTAGCGAGGATCGCGACCCCAAACGCAATGCCGAGCAGAGGCAGCAAACTCTTTCTCATGACAGTCCTCAAGCCTTCAGCCGGAAGGCGGCTGCATATCTAGTACACTACGGCCCGTCTCGGTAAGGAATCCGAGTTTTATACTAAGGCGACCCTCTGATTTGCCCTAGCGCAAGTCTTGCCAGGATTGGCGCTTCAAAGCGTCTTCCAGAAACTGCGCAGGCTGTCCCACTCCGGAACCGGCAGGCGCTTTTCGACCGGTGGAAGGGCGGAGAATTCCGCGTGCGGTTCACGCTGGTACCAGTAGGCGGTGGAGGCTATATCGTTGGCATGCACGTTAGCGTGCCCGGACTCGATCGTCACGCGGATGGACTTTTCAAACTGAATGGGGTCCTCGATGTGGAAACGGAACATGGTCCACTTGCCCGAGTAAATCGCCTTGCCTTTCAGTTCTCCCACCACCGAGACGCCATGATAGGGCGTTGAGCTCAAACCTCCCGGGTAGCCCCAGGCATAGCAGAAGTAGTCTTCCGTACCAGTCCCGGCAAGCGATGGCAGGGGCTCGCCATCGATGAAAATCATGTCGTCGCCTTCGCCGAACCAGCTAAAGCCGTGGTGAGGATTCAAGTTGTCGACGCTCAGGTTGCACCCCACATAATGCCCTTCCCCATGAGCCTCCAGGATCACATAGTTGCGTTTGCCGTCCTTGTTGAGAAGCGGCCCGGCAGGCAGGCGGGCGATGTCGTATGCCGCCGGGAAAGGGTTTTCGCGTTTCCAAAAGGCATGGAAGCGCAAAGCGCGTTCCGGCAGTGAATCGTACTGCTCGTAATCGATGTACCAATAAAGCGCGCGCAGCGGTTTGCCGCCCTGGTTCTCCACAGTCAGCCGCGCGCCCTTGCTGAACGGCATGGGAAAAAAGCAGTTCATACCCATGCGGTGGCGTTCGACAGAGTCGCCCCCCGTGTTGGCGTTCATGGGCAGAGACCAGTAGTTGGCGATGGCGGCATGGCCAACGGAAAAGAAATCCGCCACCGGCACTTCGATGCTGGGATGCGGCTCGCCGTCCCACCACGCCCGCAGCACGCACCGCCGCAGGTAGTGCTCCTCCAGACTGTGCAAGGTGAGCCAGATGTGGCGTATGCAGCCGGCGCCCTCCAGGCGCGCAAGCTCCTGGCTGGCGCCCGCATCCAGCGGACAGCCATCACGGTTGCCTCCGCTCGGATCGGCGCTGGAAGCCCGCCTCCTCCTGGCCTTCCGCTTAAGGAAAAGATGGCTGAGTCCACCGGGGATTTCCACCGGGTGAACGCCGGTGGAAAGCTCGGCTGAGGCTGGGGAGACGGCCAGCGGCGCGGCCAGAGCGCCCCGCAGAAAGTTGCGGCGGAACGGTTCCATAGGCCAGAGGCTACCACAAGCGGCTGTTTCGTTGGAAAATGGGAGACCAGTGACCATGCCGCGCAGGTCCGGCGCGATTCGAATCGCCATGGCGCAGATGCTGGTGGTGTGCGGGGAGCGCCACAGCAATCTGGAGCGCGCCCGGCTGATGATCGAGCGCGCCGCCGGGAAAGCCGACGTTGTAGTTCTGCCGGAGTGTCTGGATTTGGGCTGGACCTGGCCCGGAGCTCGCGAGCAGGCGCAACCCATCCCCGGACCGGCATCCGGCATCCTGGCGGAAGCCGCCCGCCGCGCTTCGGTGTATGTGGTGGGCGGCCTCACCGAACGCTGCGGCGAGCAGGTTTACAACGCCGCCGTGCTCATCTCGCCCGAGGGTGAGATTCTGCTGCGCCACCGCAAGATCAACGAACTGGACATCGCGCGCGGCATCTACTCGCAAGGCGGAAAGCTCGAAGTGGTTCCGACCGGCGCCGGCGTTGTGGGGATCAATATCTGCGCGGACAATTTTCCAGATTCGCTTTGCCTGGGACACTCGCTAGCCCGCATGGGAGCGCAATTGCTGCTTTCGCCCTGCGCCTGGGCGGTTGACGCCGGGCACGATAATACGGTCCAGCCGTACGGAGACCTATGGCTGGGCGCTTATGGTGCACTGACGAGGGAGCACCCTATTACCGTGGTGGGCGTGAGCAACGTCGGCTGGCTGGATGCCGGACCATGGGCTGGACGCAAATGCATCGGCTGCTCGATCGCTATGGGGCCCGGCGGAAAACTACTGGCGATGGGGCCGTATGGGGAAAACGCTGAAGCGCTGATATTGGTAGAAGCGCCGCTGCGGCCTTAATCCTTCCACCGCTCGACAATGGGACCGTAAGCGTCGGTCCGGCGGTCCCGTAAGAATGGCCACTGGCGGCGCACCTGCTCGATTTGCCGAGGATCGCATTCGGTGATGATGGTTTCTTCGCGGTCCGTGGAGGCCACGGCCAGAATTTCGCCGAAGGGGCCGACTACAAACGACGAGCCCCAAAATTCGATCGTCCCTTCCACGCCCACGCGGTTTACCGCCGCTACATATACGCCGTTGGCGATGGCGTGCGCTCTCTGGATGGTAATCCAGGCGTCGCGTTGCGCGGCGCCGTGGCGCTCCTTCTCGTGCTGGTGCCAGCCTATGGCCGTGGGATAGATGATCACAGATGGGCCTCCCAGCGCCGCCAGCCGCGCGGCCTCGGGGTACCATTGGTCCCAACACACCAGCACGGCGATGCGGCCGTAACGCGTTTGAAAGCTGGGGAAACCCAGATCGCCCGGCGTGAAGTAAAACTTTTCGTAGTAACCGGGATCGTCAGGAATGTGGGTCTTGCGGTAGAGCCCCAGCAGCGTTCCGTCAGCATCAATTACCGCAGCGGTGTTGTGATATAACCCGGCGGCCCGGCGCTCGAACAGCGACGCAACGATGACCACTTGGAGTTCCCGCGCCATCCCGGCCAGCGCTTCGCTGGTGGGACCCGGCACCGGTTCAGCCAAAGCGAACAGATCGGCGTTTTCTTCGCGGCAGAAGTATTCAGAACGGAACAGCTCTTGCAAACAGATGATCTGTGCGCCTCGGGAGGCCGCTTCCCGGATCTTCCACAGCGCTTTGGCCAGATTCTGGTTGGGGTCCGCTGCGCAGGCGGTCTGAATCAGGCCCAGACGCATCTTTCTGTCGGTGGCAGCCGGCATAGCTAAGATTGTTCCACATCCAGGACGCCGGAGCACGGCGCCGCCCTTCTGCTAGCATGATGGACATGGCGAAAGCGGGCAAAGGCTTGATTCAGGTGACGTGCCCTTGCTGCAAAGCGGAACTTAAGATCGATTCCGCCACTGAGGCCGTCATCAGTTACAAGGAATACGAACGGCCGCGAACTCTGGAGAATATCGAAGAGGGCGTGCTGAAGGTGCGCGGGGAAGCGGCGCGCCGCGAGGAGCTCTTCCAGCGTTCCGTCGCCGAGCACAAGGTTCACAAAGAAGTGCTGGCCAAGAAGTTTGATGAGCTGTTCAAGCAGGCCAAGGAAACCCCCGATAAGGGCCCCCGCCTGCGCGACCTGGACCTCGACTAGCAAGGCTCGTTTCTTGGAATACACCGTCATGGCCCGCCCCGGATCGATCGCTGCGCTGCGGGAGAAAAACGCCTGTCAAGCCAGCCACCGGTCCAGGTTCTCCGCCACGAAAGCGTCGTCGTTCAAATGGGGGTAGTCCCGGTAAACGCGGTCGATCTCCTCGCTCTGGCCGGGTGAAAGATCCTCCGCCGGATTCAGACACCAACGTCCGTTCAGGAGGCCCTGCCGCCGTAAGACCTCGTGCAGGCCGGCAATGCAGCCGTGGAAATGGTTGGCCGGATCGAAAAACGCCGCATTGGCGTCGGTGACTTGCGCGGCCAGAGTCAGCCATTCATGATCCAGCGCGGTGAGCGAGGCGCAGGCTTGGTGGATGCGCGCAAGCAGTTCTACGGCGCGCCTGGTCCACACCGCCCAGTGGCCCAGCAGGCCGCCTACAATGCGCAGACGACGGTCTCCGAACTCAAAGACGGTGAGGAGATCCACGACGATGTTGTCGTCGTTGCCGGTATACAGCGCGATCTGGCCGGCGCGGCCGGAATCGGCCACCG
>CAYSBM010000006.1:23863-26195 GCA_964429095.1 uncultured Solibacteraceae bacterium
CGCGCACCACATCCAGCGGCTGGTAGCGGTTGAACGGCGCGATCTTGATAGCCACTACGTTTTCGATCTCGGCGAAGCCTCGCCAGAATTCATACGGCAAAACTCGCCCGCCCACGGCTGGCTGGAGGTAAAAGCCGAAAACGGGAAGGATGCCGGCGATCTCGCGCACATGGGCCAGCATTTCGGCGGTGGTGGCGTCCCGCAACGCGCCCAGGCTTACCAGCGCCGCGTCGTAGCCCAATTGCGCCGCCAGTCCGGCCTCCTGCACGGCCTGGGGCGTCTTGCCCACCACGCCCGCCACTTTGACGGCGTCGCGGTTGCGCAACTCCTCCATGGCAAGACTCAAGACCGGCTCGAGCAAGCCAATCTTGGGATCGCGTATCTCAAATTGCGTGGTATGCACGGCCACCGCCACGCCGCCCGCTCCCGCATCCAGATAATAGCGGGTGAGCGCGCGCTGCCTCCGCTCGTCAAGCTTGCGGCGGGCGTCAAGCGCCAGCGGGTGCGCCGGAATCACCACGCCCTGTTTCAATATCTCGCGCCAAGACATCAGAATTTTCCGTTCCTGGTTTCAAAATGCGTGGGTTTGGCCCAGCTTGTTCCACCCTGGCGGATCCATGCCGCGGTCCAGTCGATCATCTGCTCGACGCTCACTTCCGGGTAGCCAAACACCGCCTGGCAATGGGCGGCGTTATTGAGCAGCGCCGTGGGCGCCTCCACGCCTTCCAAAACCGGCTCAACACCGAAACGCGCGCCGAACTGGTGCGCGATCCAGCGCACCGAGAGCGTCTCCGGACCGGTCAGGTTGAGGATGGCCGCCGGCGAGGAACAGAACGCGAAACTGCGCAGCGCGACTGAGTTGGCGTCGCCTTGCCAGATCACGTTCACCGCCCCCATGGTGACGTCCACCGCCCGGCCTTCAAACACTTTCCGCCCGATGTCCAGCAGCACCCCGTAGCGCAAATCGATGGCGTAGTTAAGCCGCAGCAGGATGCAAGGGGTACCATAACGTTTTGAAAAATACTGAAACATGCGCTCGCGGCCCAGCACCGAGTGCGCATATTCTCCGATGGGCCCCGGCGGATCCGTTTCGACCGGTCCGCCCGCGGCGAGCGGCGTGAAGGGATAGACGTTGCCGCTGGAAAACACCACGATGCGCGCCTGGCGGTAACGCTCAGCCACCAGCGCCGGCAGGTAAGTGTTCATGGCCCAAGTGAGTTCTTCCGAACCGGTGGAGCCGAACTTGCGGCCGGCCATGAAGATGACGTTAGGCGCGTCGGGAAGTTGAGCCAGGCTGGAAGCATCCAGCAGGTCCGTTGCGATGGTTTCCACGCCGCTTTCTTCCAGTTGCTCTCTGATCCCCGGCTCGCTGAAGCGGGCCACGCCGATGATGCGGCGCCTGGCGCCGGCTTCTTCGCTTGCCCGCCGGGCGCGCCGCGCCAGGCTGGGGCCCATCTTGCCGGCCACCCCCAGGATCAACACATCGCCGGAAAGCTGCTTGAAAGCAGCGACGTCGCGCGCGCTGGGCCGCGAGAGGACATCCTCCAGTTCCCATTCGTTGCTTATCATCACCTCTTGTATCCAATCTTGCGCAGCAGCCCGTGCCGCCATTCAACATCCGCGGGCGTCTCCACGCCCTTGGGCGAAGCGCCGTCAATCACGCCGAGCACGCCGCGTCCCTGCGAGGTTTCCGCTACGATCACCTCCACCGGATTGGCCGTGGCGCAGAAAATGGAGCAGACCTCGGGCACGTCTTGAATACGCTTCAAGATATTGATAGGGAAACCTTCGCGCAAGGCGACATAGAAGGTGTGGCCCGCCCCCACGGCCTGCGCGTTCCTCGCAGCCAGCGCTCTTAACTCCTCATCGTTCCCTTCCACGCGGACCAGGCAGGCGCCGGAAGCGTCGTTGACGGCCCCGCCGACCGTCATCTGTGGCGCGGGGTTCACAATGGCTTCGTAGATGTCTTCCACCGTCTTGATAAAGTGGGTTTGGCCGGCGATAAGATTGCCGCCCTCGGGAATTTCCAAACGCACGGCTTTGATTTCCATACAGCCTCCAGCGGATACTCATAACTATAATTGACGAGACGGCAAGAAGGCCATATCGCTTCAGGACCGGCGCCGCTGGCGCTCATAGGAAAGTTCCACGCGCGCAGACGCGGCAATTTCGTTGAGCCCTACGATGACCGCATCCGCGGCTGGATCGAGATTCCTCCGGGCTGGGAATTGCCCCGCACGGCGGCGTCCCAGCACAGGATCGGCGCTTATAGCCGCCGCGTCAGCAAAGCCGGCGAGATGGCCGGCCTAATCGTTCACGTCGAACTTGCCGC
>CAYSBM010000006.1:26205-26498 GCA_964429095.1 uncultured Solibacteraceae bacterium
CACTCCCGCCCGGGCTCCCCGCTCACATCCCCCCCTGCTGCGCGTGCCCCGGGGCGCCGCGCCCCCCCGCCCGGGGGTGGGGCGCATCCTGGAAGTACTGGGACGCCGGGAAGATTTCGGCGTCGACGTGGAGATGGTTATCCGCAAGCACGCTTTGCCGCACATGTTTCCGGAAGCCGTGCTGCTTGAGGCGCAAGAGCTGGCGCGCGATGCTGCGCCGTCGGAACCCGCCGGCCGCTGCGATTTCCGCGGCCGGGATATCGTAACCATCGACGGGGAACCGGCCCGGGATG
>CAYSBM010000007.1:0-22937 GCA_964429095.1 uncultured Solibacteraceae bacterium
GTCTAAGCTCACGGGAAACAGCGCCATGGTGAACAGGGCCACCGGAATGAACGCCAGTGCAAAACCGAAAAATGAAAATTCCGTCGAAATCCGGTTTGTGCTGAGTTTCTGGGTATTCCCCGTAATGCCCCAGGCCACCAGAGCAATTAACGCAAGCGGCAACCAGTTCGTCATAGGGTCAAAGACTTAACAGGTAGATGGCGGCCAGGGCCAGCGCCAATCCGGCGTACTGCCGGCGGTTCATGCGTTCCTTCAGAAACACCACGCCCACCAGCACAGTGACCAAAGGAGAAAGCGAGGTGAGCGGAACCACCGTCGAGGCCGAACCACCCTGCAAGGCCACATAAAAGGCGACGTTTCCCCCGCCACCGAGCAAACCCGTCAGAAAAGCGTAGCCCAGTCCGGGCCAGCGCCGTCCGCCCGCGAAGCGGCGCTTGCTCAACATCACTACCGCCAGAGGGATGACCAAGCCAAAGGTGAACAACACCTGGGCGGCATATGGCGACGCGCGGTCCACCAACAGCTTGGCTTCGAAGCCCCAAACTCCCCAAACTAGCAGCGTGAGCAGCGTATAGAATAACCAGGCGGGCATCAGGCGTTCCAGTCCAGAACCAGATTCACCATGGTGCGGACCGTAACCCCACTCGGCCCTTTGGCCAAGAACGGCTTGGCCTCCTCCAGCCACGCCGTGCCGGCAATATCCAGATGCACCCAGGGCGCGTCGGCCGTGAACTCTTTCAGAAACATGGCGGCGGTGATGGCGCCGCCCATGCGGTTGCCGATGTTTGGCAGATCCGCATAATTGCTCTTGAGTGCTTCCTTGTACTCGTCGTCGACGGGCATGCGCCACATTTTCTCCCCGGCCGTCTCAGCCGCCCGGACCACGCGCGCCGCCAAGCCCTCATCGCTGGGGAATAGGCCGGTGTAGACATTGCCGAGGGCGACCACGATGGCCCCGGTAAGCGTCGCAGCATCCACAATGTGCGTGCAGCCCAGGTTGCGGGCATAGGTCATCGCGTCGGCCAGGATGAGACGTCCTTCAGCATCGGTGTTGAGCACTTCGACCGTCTTGCCGGAGAGCGTCTTGATGATGTCGCCGGGCCTCTGCGCCCGTCCCCCAGGCATATTCTCCACTGCCGGAACGAAGGCCGTAACCGGGACTGCGGGTTTCAGTTGCGCAATGGCCCGCATCGCGCCTAGCACCGCCGCGCCGCCGGACATGTCGAATTTCATCAGGTCCATCTTCTCGGAGGGTTTGATAGAGATGCCGCCGCTATCGAAGGTTACGGCTTTACCAACCAGCGCCAGATGCGCGTTCGCGCCGGTGCGGGGTTCAGGGGGGTAGCGGCCCAGGATCAGGCCGGGCGGCTCCTGGCTACCCCGCGCCACGCCGAGCAAGGCGCCCATGCCGAGTTGCTGCATGCGGGCGCGGTCCAGAACTTCGCATTCCAGCCCTTGTTCGGCGGCCATGGCGCGTGCGCGGTCCGCCAAAGCGGTGGGCGTCATGACGTTGGCCGGTTCAGCCGCCAGCGCGCGGGTGAAGTTCTGAGCTTCGGCCACGATCGCCGCGCGCCGCGCGGCGGACTCAATCGCAGCATCCACCGACGGAACCAGCAGCGAGAAACTGTCGATACGTCCCGCTTCGCTCCGGTCGCTCTTGTACAAGTCCGGCTCGTAGTCGGCCAGAATGGCGCCTTCAATGGCTGCCGCAACGCTGAAGGCGCCGGCAAAAGATGCATCCAGCGCCAGCGCCACCGTGTGCATGCCCTTCGGCTTCACGCAGCGCAGAGCGGTCCCGGCGCACTTGCGCCCTTCGGCCGGCGTCAACTTCTCCGGCTTGCCACCCCCTACTACCAGCACGCGGCGGGCCTGGAAACCCGGAGGGCGGTGCAGCAGCGCCGTCTCCAGGCTCTTGCCCTTGAATTCCCCGGCGGCATACAGTTCTGTCAGCCAGCCTGTGGTGGCATCCGCGCGTTTGGCGGCCCCCTCGCCTAGCCCGCCGCCGGCGGTGTCTTTCTCGAAAGCCACTACCACCAGGACGTCGGCCTCCACTTCTTCGATAGCCTGTACCAGAACGGTTGTCTGCATTCCAGTATCTCCTTCTTCCCTCTATATTGAGCGCTTCGAGCCGCGCGCCGCCCGTGCTTCGGCTTCCATGCTGCGCTCGCGCTCGGCCTGGCGCTTGTCGTGCAGTTTCTTGCCGCGCGCCAGCGCCAGCTCACCCTTGATGATGCCGTTTTTCAGGTAACGCGTGGAGGGGATCAGCGCCAGCCCTTTTTCGCGCGTCTTTCCCAGCAGCTTGTCGATTTCACGCCGGTGGAGCAGCAGTTTGCGGTCGCGTACCGGATCGTGGTTTTCGCGGTTGCCGTGCGAGTACTGGCTGATGTGCGCGTTCACCAGCCAAGCCTCTCCACTGCGGATCTCGGCGTAACTATCCAGAAGCTGGACTTTGCCGTCGCGCGCGGATTTTACCTCCGTGCCCGTCAACGCCAGCCCAGCCTCGAAACGCTCGAGCAAATAGTAATGATGGCCCGCCCGCCGGTTATCGGCAAGAATCTTGATGCTCTCTGCCACAGAAACCCGCTTTTCGCCTCCACGGCTGGAAGCCGTTGTTCGTCAACCCGTTATGGGATGTCTGGCGGATACGGCCGAATGTTTATCTTAGCATATAGCCCAAGAAGGCAATAAGATGCTCACGTTCAATCGCTTAGCAATGGTGTTGAGCGGCTTCGCGCTGGCGCTCGTCTTGACTCAGCCGGCCGCGCCCAAACCGCGTAAGACGCAGAAACTGCTTGAACAAGGACGCGCCGCCGAAGACCAAAAAGACTACGACAAGGCGCTGGAGCTCTACGAACAGGCCGTCATGGAAAGTCCGCGGGACGCCGCCGCGCTGCTGGCCTTGCGCCGGATACGTTTCCAGGCCGGCCAGGCGCATGTGGACAAGGGCAAGAAGCTGCGGGCCCAAGGCAAACTTGAAGAGGCGCTTGCCGAATTCCAGAAGGCTTATGTGATTGATCCCGCATCCAGCATAGCCGAACAAGAAGTGCGCCGGACCCGGCAGATGCTCGATTCGGAGAAGAAGGGCGCGGAAAAATTGGAAGGCGAGCAGCGGGGGCTGACGGCGGTCGAACGGGCCCGCAAGGAAATGGAGCAGCGCATTGCCGCAGCCTTGCCCGCTCCTGAACTGAGGCCTCTTTCCACCGCCCCCATTACGCTGCGTATGAACAACCAGCCGGCTAAAGTGCTGTATGAAACCGTCGGCAAGCTGGCCGGCATCAACGTCATCATGGATCCGGACCCGGCCGGTATCGCCAGGGGAGCCGGGCAGCGCAACCTGAGCGTGGAACTTAGCAACGCCACGCTGGAGGAAGCGCTGAACTACCTGGCGGTATTGACCAAGACGTTCTGGAAGCCTCTTTCGTCCAACACGATCCTGGTGTCGCAGGACAATCCCACCAAACGGCGTGACTTTGAGGATCTGGTGGTCAAGGTGTTCTACCTCACCAACATCACCGCCGCCCAGGACCTCAATGAGATCGCCGCTGCGGTGCGCGGCATCACCGACATCCGCCGCCTTTATACCTGCGCGGCGCAAAACGCCATCATCGTGCGAGGGACGGTTGACCAAGTGGCGTTGGCAGAGAAGCTCATCCAGGACATGGACAAGCCGCGGGCGGAGGTGGTCGTGCAAGTGGTGGGCATGGAAGCGAGCCGGAGCCGCACACGCGACCGCGCTTCCACCATCGCTTCCGGTGCTACGGCGGGACTGAATGCGCCCATCAGCTTTACGCCGCGAAACCCGGTACAGACCGGTTCCACCTCATCCGATACCACCGGCGGCGTGACCAGTTCCACCGGCACTACCTCACAGCTCATTTCTTTGGCCCGGGTGAATAAGTTATCCACCAACGATTATTCGGTCACCATGCCCGGCGCGCTGATCAAAGCCCTGATGACCGACAGCAAGACGCGCGTGTTGCAGAAACCCCAAGTGCGCGCCGCCGACGGCCAGAAGGCCTCCTTGCGCATCGGCGATAAGACCCCCATCGCTTCGGGTAGTTTCTCCTCCGGCATGAGCACGGCCACGGGACTGCTGGCCAGCACGCAGTTCCAATTCGTGGACGTGGGCGTGAATGTGGATTTGACGCCCAAGATCCACGGCCCGGACGAGGTTAGTCTCCACATCGAACTGGAAATTTCCAGCGTCAAGGAGCGCATCGAGATCGGCGGCATTTCGCAACCGGTAATCGGTCAGCGCAAGGTGATTCACGACATCCGCATCCGGGAAGGGGAAGTGAACGTGTTAGGCGGGCTGATGCAGGGCCAGCAGTCACGGTCCGCCGCGGGGTTGCCGGGACTGGCTTCGATCCCCGGCATTAAGTGGTTCTTTTCCAGCCGCTCGAACACCGACAGCGATAGCGAACTTCTGATCGCTCTGATTCCCCACATCGTCCGCGCTCCGGACATCAACGAAGTCAACCTGAAAGGCGTGGCTGCCGGCACGGACCAATCCATCAAACTGAATTTCGCGCCACGCAAGGCCGCCGCGCCAGAGGCGGGCGCCCGGCCGGCTTCGGAGACCAAACCGGCTGCGCCGCAGGCGCCGCTGCTGTCCCCCACGGGCACGGTGCTGCCGCTGCCCGCGGCTTCCGGACCTCCGAAGTTGAGCCTCACGCCTTCGGGAACCGAGGTGAAAGTGGGCGGAGCGGTAATGGTCCGTCTCGACATCGCCAACGGCGTCGACCTGTTTGCTGCTCCGTTCAAGCTGAAAATCGATCCCAAGGTGCTGCGGCTCAACGAGGAGACCGACGGCGGCCTGCGCGGGGGCGACGGGCGCAAACCGATTTTCACCCGCAATATCCGCAACGATATGGGCGAAGCCGCCATCATTCTCAGCCGCCTGCCTGGCGCCGGCGGCCTTAGCGGCAGCGGTGCGCTGGCTCTGATGGAATTTGAGGTAGTGGGCGCCGGACCGGCTAAGATCTCACTTCAGGAAATCGGCTTGAAGGATTCCAAGATGCAGCCGATTGCGGTAGCACTGCCGGAAGTGACGCTGCAAGCGAGATAAGCTGCGATGTTCAGCCGGAAGGGACAGCGCGGGTTGACCCTGGTCGAGTTGATCGTAGCCTTCACCATTTTGAGCCTGCTGGCGGCCATGGCCGTGCCGCTGGCGCGTTACAAGGTCCGCCGCGAACGCGAGCGTGAGCTGCGCTATGCGCTGCGGGAGATCCGCACCGCCATTGACAAGTACAAGGACGTGTGCGACGCCAAGGGCCTGGACATGACCAAGGTGAAGATTGACTCCGAGTGCTACCCGGAGAGCCTGGAGATTTTGGTGGAGGGCGTGAAAGCCGCCGGCGCGGTGGATAAGAAGATCCGTTTCTTGCGGCGCATCCCCAAGGATCCGTTCACCAACTCCACCGATTGGGGCAAGCGCAGCATGCAGGACGATCCCAACAGCAACAACTGGGGCGGTCAAAACGTTTTCGATGTCTATACCAAGACCATGGAGAGGGCGCCGGATGGTACGCCGTACTCTGAGTGGTAGGCGCGGCTTCACCCTTATCGAGATCATGATTGTGATGTCGATCATCACCATCATTGTTTCGATCGCCGTGCCGCTCTACCAGAAATCACTGGTGCGGGCCAAGGAGAGCGTCCTTAAACAGAATCTCTTCACCTTACGCACCATGATTGACGAGTACACTTACGACAAGCAGAAAGCCCCCCAGACCTTGCAGGACTTGGTGAACGAAGGCTACCTCCGCCAGGTGCCCGTTGACCCCATGACCGGCTCCAACAACACCTGGAGAACGATTATGGAGGAGCCCGGCTCCGGGACGAGCCAAAATGAACCCGGAATTTTCGACGTGCGCAGCGGCTCAGACAAGGTGAGCCTGGAAGGCACGCCGTATTCTGAGTGGTGAGGTCTATCCAAGCCTCACCTTCCCTCGCCCCTACCGTCGGACCACCTCCCGGGCGAGCTGCATCTTCAGCGGTGCTGAACAATCCATGCAGAAAAAATGAATTCAGTTATCCAATACTGGACGATAAAATAAGGATCCAGAGCAACGCTCGAGGTGAGGAGGCCATTTCACATGACGTGTCTCGCGCTGGTCCGGGCCAGCATATTTATCATGCTTTTGGGGCTTGTGGCGGCCGCCCAAGAGTATAGGGGAATTATTACCGGTGTGGTCACTGACCCCAGCCAGTCGGTGATTCCCGATGTCTCAGTACGGCTCACCAACAAAGCGACGAATGTAGTTCACGAGTCCAGGACCACGTCAGCCGGCATATTTACCTTCCGTCTTCTTGAACCAGGCGTCTACGAGCTCCGGGCGGAAGCTACAGGCTTTAAGTCGGCTTCAGTGGACGATGTGGTTGTGAGCACCGGCGCAACGGTCACAGTGAATCTTCGTATGGAGTTGGGCGACGTCTCTCAGGCCATTGAGGTTTCAGCTGAGACTCCGCTGCTGAACACAGCGAACGCCGATGCCGGACAGGTAATTGACGAAAAACGGATTCAAGATCTTCCCATGAATGGACGTTCGCCCTACGCGCTGGCCCGCCTATCGCCGGGGGTGATCACAGTAGCCAGCGGCACCTCAGTGCGCCCATATGAGGTTGGCAACCAGTCGTTCTTGTCGGTAGGCGGCAGCCGCCGTTATACCACGGAGTTCGCCATCAACGGCGTGCCGAACATCCTGCCGTTCGGCTATTTTTCCGGACGCGTGGCTTACACGCCCCCTGCCGATGCCACCCAGGAGTTCCGCGTGGTGACCAACGGATTTGATGCCCAGTATGGCCACAGCGGCGCCGGCGTGGTGAGCGTAACGACCAAGAGCGGGGGAAACACCTTTCATGGCTCCCTTTATGAGTTCCTCCAGAATGACAAATTGAACGCCACCGCGTTCTTTGTGAACCGCGCCGGAGGGCGTAAGCCGCCGCAGCGCATCAACCAGTATGGTGGCACCGTAGGCGGGCCGGTGTTGCTGCCCAAGCTTATCAACGGGAAAGACAAGTTGTTCTTTTTCTTCGCCTACGAGGGGCTGAAACGGGCCAGCCCTGGAGCGCGGTTTGCCACCGTGCCGACCGAAGAGATGCGCAATGGAGACTTTTCCGCCTTGCTGGCGCGATCGAGCCCCGTGACCATCTATGACCCCAATTCCGTAAGCGCCAACGCCAGTGGGGCGTTGACCCGGTCGCCGTTTGCCGGAAACCGCATTCCGGCGCAACGGCTGAATCCGGTTTTCCGGAATATCTTAAACTACGTGCCGCTTCCCAACCAGCCCGGCCGTTTGGAGAACAACCTGTTTTCCACCTCGGGGACCACTGATGATTACTACAACTTCCTTGGACGTTTGGATTGGAACATCAGTAGCCGGCAGCGGACTTTCTTCTCCATAGGCCATTACAGCCGGGTGCAGAACAGCGAAGACATTTTCAAGACCGCGCCAACGGGGGGGCAATTTCAGAATCCCATGTGGTTTGCGGCCTTCGATCACACCTATACTTTCTCGCCAACCGTGTTGTTCAACTGGCGCTTGGGATACACCCGGTGGACAGACGACTTTGTGGCCAAGGGTGTGGGGTTTGACCCCGTGAAGCTGGGTTTCAGTCCAACGTTAGCCAGGCAGTTTGTCGAAGCCGCCTTCCCTCGCATTGAAACCACCTATTTTGAGCCATTCGGGGTAGGCAACCGCTTTACCCACCGCTCCATACACGCTCACACCTACTTCGTCGGCGCCGCCGCCACTCACATCCACGGTGCGCACAATACCCGCTACGGATTTGAGCTCCGCGAGAAGCGCAACAACGAGTGGGACCGCGGCAGCACCTCCGGCATGTACGTATCCAACGGACAGTATGTTGCCGGCCCGTCACTTACCGCAGGGACCGCGTTTGGCCATGATATGGCGGCTCTGATGCTCGGGCTGCCGACATCCGGGCAGGTGGAGGATAAGGCCGCAGCTTCGATGTTGGGGCGCTATTATGCCTTCTATTTCCAGGACGATTGGAAAATCACTACCCATCTGACTCTGAATCTCGGGCTGCGCTATGACAACGAGTCGCCCGGCAGAGAGCGCCACAACCGCATCATCACGGATTGGAGCAATGCCGCCAGCCCCATCGCGGCGGCGGCAATCGCCAACTACGCCAAAGCGCCGGATCCCAACCTTCCTGCGGCCAATTTCAAAGTGAACGGCGGAATGCGGTTTGCCGGCGCCGAGGGGCCGGTTTCTACCTGGGAGCGCGACCACAGGCGTCTCCAGCCGCGTCTTGGCCTAGTTTGGAATCCCGGTTTCTTGCAGCGAAGGCTAAGCTTCCGAGCTGGCGCAGGGGTCAGCTATTTCGGTATGGCTCCCCCTTCCTCGTCGACCGGGGTTTACCAGTATGGCTTTAGCGCCACTACGCCGTTCACGGCCAGCGTCGACAACGGCGCAACCTACATCGCCTCGCTGACCGACCCTTTCCCGAGCGGGCTGCAAAAGCCTGCCGGCAATTCACTTGGGACGGCAACCAATCTGGGCTTTGACGGCATCATTATCCAGCGGAACATGAAGCCGACGCGCAGCAACCGGTACCAGGCGAGCATTCAAGCCCAGGTGACTCGTTCCGATGTCATCGAAGTGAATTACACCGGGGCCAACAATAATCATGTCATCGCCCCCAACCAGATCAATGCAATACCAGATCGTTTCATGGGTAAATCCTATACCCGCGACGATGCCGCCATTGCATTTCTCAGCGCCCCGGTCGCCAATCCATTCCTGAATGTGCTGCCGGCTAACAGCACGCTGGGCCGCGCCACTATTGCGCGAAGCCAGTTACTTATGCCGTATCCGCACTTCAGCACGCTGTTTTTGGCCTGGGATAACTCCGGCAGCATTACGTTCCAATCCGTCTACCTGGCCTGGGAGCGGCGGTTCGCGAAAGGCCTTACGGTGCTTTCCAATTACATGATTTCCAAGCAGATGTGGGCGCGGGACCGTCTGAACCCGCAGGACACCAAACTTAGCCGCCGCGTAGGAGGCGAGGACCGGCCGCAACAGTTGACTGTTAGCGCCAGCTATGAATTGCCTTTCGGAAGGTCGCAGAAATTCCTCTCCAGCGCGCCGGGCATTCTGGACCGGGTGGTTTCCGGCTGGCAACTAGGTGGCATCTATTTCGCGCAAAGCGGTCCAGTGATTAACTGGGGCGCTTTGGTCTTCACGGGCAACAGTTGGGCTGATATCGCCCGCGTGCCCGGCGGGCGAAGCATCACCCAGTGGTTCAACACGACAGTCTTCGACCGCACCGCCTCCCGCCAACCCAACACGACCTACCAATACCGCTACTTCCCCTTGAGCATAGGAGCGGCGCGTTCTCCGGGAGCCAATGCTTTTGACTTCTCCATTACCAAGAAGACCGCGATCACTGAGCAAGTGAACCTTCAGTTCCGCGGGGAGTTCTACAACTTCACAAACACCCCCAACTTTGGGGCACCCAACACAACGGCTACCAGCTCCGCCTTCGGCACCATCACCAGCCAAGCGAACCTACCGCGCGTCATTCAGTTGGGTCTGCGGCTTTCCTTCTGAGATTGCGGGCGCTGCCGCGATCTGGCGGTAGCCCCGCTCCTCCGTCGTCCGGGATCCGGTCCACCCCTTTCCGCCTCCCGTTTAGGCGATAATTTCGCCTATGACGTTTGTCCGCCAGCCGGCGACGCGTAGTTTGGCTACGAACTATGAATTCAAGGCCGGCCGTTACAGCAGCCCCTCGGTGATGCTGGCCGGCTTGCCCTCGCAGGGACTGGGGCGCAGGGTGCTGGACTTGGGTTGCGGCGCCGGTGATATCAGCCGGCTGTTGTCCGAACGCGGCTTCGACGTCACCTGCGTAGACCGGCCGTGCTTGGACCGGCCCCGCCTGCCGGAAACGGTACAATTTATTGAAGCTGATCTTGACTGCGGGCTGCCAGCATTGCTTGCGCCGCCGTTTGACTACATCATTTGCGGAGACGTGCTGGAACATCTCAAGGACCCTGGAACTTTGCTGGCGTCGCTGGCCGGAGTGCTTGCGCCCGGCGGGCGGCTGGTGGCTTCACTGCCCAACAGCGGGAACCTCTATTTCCGGCTCAATATATTACTGGGGCGTTTCCCAAGCCACGACCGCGGATTATTCGACCGCACGCATCTGCATTTCTATATGTGGAGCGGATGGAAAGCGTTGTTCGAGGCGGCCGGCTTGCACATTGAGACGGTGCGCCCCACGGCGGTTCCGTTCAGCCTGGCGTGCCCGGCAATGAAAACAACAGCACAAGCGGCAGAAAGTCTGTACTACCTGCTGGCGCGGGCATGGAAGAAACTGTTCGCCTACCAGTTCGTAGTGGCCGCGCGCCGCAGGCAGGAGGATCCTTGATTCTGGCGGCAATCGGACGTTGGTGGCGTTCCCAAAGCGCGTGGTTGTCGTATCTGGCTGACGGCGCGCTCATTTTCGCGCTCACGGCGGCGCTCATCTGGCCGCTGTTCAAGTTGAAGTACTCTGCGCGGTGGGATTCCATCGAGAGCACGTTTATTTCCGATGCCAGAATCTTAAAAGAGAACTGGCCGCATCCAAACTGGCAGCCGCTATGGTACTGCGGCACGCGCGTCGACTTCATTTACCCTCCGGCCTTGCGTTATGGGACCGCGGCGCTGGCCAAATTCTATCCCATGACCACGGCCAAGGCCTACCACATTTATGTGGCGTTCTTTTACTGCCTGGGGATTGTGGGGGTCTACTGCCTGGTGCGCGGCTGCGCCGGAACCCGTAGCGGGGCGTGGCTGGCGGCGGCGGCGTCCACACTGGTATCGCCGGCATGGCTTTTCCTGCGTGATATCCGCGCCGATGCGTGGGCGTGGACGCCTCAGCGGCTGCATGTGCTGGTCCGCTATGGAGAAGGGCCGCACATGACAGCTCTGGCCGTGATGGGCTTCGCGCTGTGGGTGTGCTGGCGGGCGCTGGAAAAGGACCGCCCGGCCGCTCTGGCCTCGGCGGCGGCGTTGTGCGCGCTGGTAGTGGCTAACAACTTCTACGGCGCCACCGCTCTGGCCATCTTCTTTCCCATCCTGGTCTGGAGCCTGTGGATCACGCACCTGGACTACCGGATCATTCTGCGCGCCGCGGCCATTGCCGTTCTCAGCTACGCGCTGTGCGCTTTCTGGCTCACCCCGAGCTACATTGCGCTCACGCTGAACAACCTTAAACTTGTGGCTCAGCCCGGCCATAAGTGGTCCCTGTGGGTGGCCTTGGTTGTGGCCTCCGGTTTCGCGCTGGCGTCTGTCCGCTGGGCCCGCGGTATGGAGCGGCGCGCCTGGGCGGTTTTCGTATGGGGATCGGTTCTTGCCTTCTCTCTGAACGTTCTTGGCTTGCATTACTTCAACTTCCGCTTGGCGGGCGAAGCGCACCGCCTGGTGCCGGAGATGGACCTGGTGATGATCTTGCTGGCCGTTGAGGGATTGCGCCGCTTATGGAACCAGAACCCCGGGCGGACGCCGGAGTGGCTGAGCAAGCGCATCTGGCTGACGCGCGTGACCGCCTTTGTGCTGGCGGCCGCCTCCCTCGCCACCGCGCCTCTGTTTGTCCGTCAAGCCTGGCGCTTGCACCCGCGGGAGCTGGACTACACCCGGCGCATCGACTACCGCGTCACCGAATGGCTGGCCAGGAACATGCCGGATGCCCGGGTGTTTGTGACCGGCAGCGTG
Source organism: uncultured Solibacteraceae bacterium (assembly GCA_964429095.1). Classification (GTDB taxonomy): domain Bacteria; phylum Acidobacteriota; class Terriglobia; order Bryobacterales; family Bryobacteraceae; genus JAJFUV01. The sequence goes on from CAYSBM010000007.1 coordinate 11,724, forward strand.
CGTTTCTGGTTCAATGCCTGGTTTAACAACGCGCAGGTGGGCGGAGGCAGCGACCAGGGGCTGCTGAATTATGTCGTGGTTCCGGCGCAGTGGGCGGTGCTGATGAGCGACAACGCCGCCTGGACTACGGCGTGGCTACAGGCCGTAGGCGCCGACGCGGTTGTGGTTCACCAGGCGCCCTCGCAAGAACCCTATAAGGATTTTGTCCACCCCCGCCACCTGGAGGGCAAACTGCCTGTATTGTGGGACAGCGGCGAGGGCGACACAATCTACAAAGTCCCGCGCCGGTATCCCGGACTGGCGCGGGTGGTGGAGGGCCGCCGCATGGCCAAAATTCCGCCCTATGCGCCGTCCAACGAGTGGACTACGGTGAGCGCTTACGCCGAAGCACTCGAGAAGGGCCCCGGCTCACAGGCATTTACAGCTTGGCGCGGTACGGACGAACTCCAGGTGCGCGCCTCGACGCAGCCGGGGGAGGCGATCGGCGTACTGGTGAGTTATGATCCGGCCTGGCGGGCTTACGAAGGAGCCAGGCAACTTGAAATCCGCAAAGACGCCATGGGTTTCATGTATCTGGAACCCGCGGCAGGCGTGCATAACATCCGCATTGTTTACGAGTTGCCGCTGAGCGACCGGATAGGCCGGGCTGCGAGTTGCTTGGGCTGGCTGATGGTTCTGGCTTGCTGGAGCTGGCAGGGGACGCAAGGACGCCGACGCGGCCGGCAGGCGCCGCAGGTTTCGTGAGTATGAGATTCTGGCGCGCCAGCTTCTGGTGGCTCCTACGCCGTTCCTTCGTTCGCGCCTGGGAGGACGGGTGCCTGGGATTTGCGAAAGCAGCCGCTTATTCGGCCCTACTCGCGTTTTTTCCCGTAATCACCGTTACCACGACGTTGTTGGTGCAAGCCAACGCTGAGTCGGTTTCGCGCCGCATCGCGGCCTTTCTGTTCGAAGTGGTGCCCGCAGGGACCGATGATCTGGTAATGCGGCAGTGCACGGTTCGCGGCGAGCGGGCGGTTTCTCTGCTGGTTTTCGCGGGATTGTTATCGTTGTGGGCCGCCAGCGGCCTGACCACCAGCCTGATGGACGGCTTTGACGCTGCTTACCGGGTCCCATGCGGCCGGCCGTTCTTCAAGCAGCGCCTGACCGCGATCCTGCTGGTGTTCTGCGGCGTAGCACCCGCTCTTGGCGCTTCGGCGCTGGTGGTTTTGGGCGACCGCGTGGAACGGGCGGCCCTGGCGGCGCTCGGTCTGGCGCCGGCCGGCGTCAGCCTGGCTAGCGGCGTCGCGCTCGCCGGCAAGGCCGCGCGGTTGTTGACCGCGCTCGCCACAACCATCTTGGTCAGCGGCGCGATGTATTATTTCGGCCCGAACCGCACCCAACAATGGCGCGCTGTGTGGCCGGGAGCCATTCTGGCGACGTTCCTCTGGCTGGCCTCTACTTCCGCGTTCGCCTGGTATGTGCGCTATATCGCCGAGTACAACGTTTTTTACGGCAGCGTCGGCGCCGTCATGGCGCTGTTGGTATGGATGTACGTCATGGTTGCAGTGGCGCTGGTCGGCTGTGAATTCAATGCCGAACTTGAACACTTGCGGCGCGCCTTCGGTATGCCACACTGAGGAGCATGGGGTTTCGCCTCGCCGTCAACTACCGTCCCCGGGGAGACCAGGAGCAGGCTATCGAGCAACTGGTGCGCGGCGTGCAAGAGGGCGAGCGCCACCAGGTTTTGCTGGGCGTGACCGGATCCGGCAAGACCTTCACCATGGCCAAGGTTATTGAGCAGGTCGGCCGCCCGGCGCTGGTGCTGGCGCACAACAAGACCCTGGCGGCCCAACTCTACCACGAGTTCAAGAGCTTCTTTCCTTCCAACGCGGTGGAGTACTTTGTCAGCTATTACGACTACTACCAGCCGGAAGCCTATATCCCCGCCAGCGACGTCTATATCGAAAAGGAAGCCACCATCAACGAGGAGTTGGACAAGCTGCGCATGGCCGCTACACGTTCGCTATTTGAACGCCGCGACTGCGTCATTGTGGCCAGCGTCAGTTGCATCTACGGTTTGGGCTCGCCGGAAGCCTATTACGGTATGCTCCTGATGCTGGAAAAGGGCCAGAGGATCTCGCGGGAAGCCATCCTCGCCAAGCTGGTGGAAATCCTTTACGAACGCAGCGACGAAGACTTTAAGCGCGGCACCTTCCGCGTCCGCGGCGACGTGATTGAGGTTTTTCCGCCCTATGACGACTATGCCTGCCGCATTGAATTGTGGGGCGAGGAAGTGGATAACCTCTGCCAGTTCGACCCACTCACCGGGCAGGTGAAGCAAACCTACCTGCGGCTGCCCATCTATCCGAAAAGCCACTACGTGATGAGCGAAGAAACACGCGAGCAAGCCGCGCGGAGCATTGAGCGCGAGCTGGAGTGGTGGAGCGGCGAGCTGGAGAAGCAGAACAAACTGGTCGAGGCGCAGCGCTTGCGGCAGCGCACCCTGTTCGATCTGGAAATGATGCGCCAGATCGGCTATTGCCACGGCATCGAGAACTATTCCCGGCACTTTTCCGGACGTCTGCCGGGAGAGGCGCCGCCCACGCTGCTGGACTATCTTCCCCAAGACGCCCTGTTGTTCATCGACGAGAGCCACCAGACCATTCCGCAAATCCGCGGCATGTATCACGGGGACCGCTCACGGAAAGAAACTCTGGTGGCTTCCGGCTTTCGTCTGCCGAGCGCGCTCGATAACCGGCCGCTGACGTTCGAGGAGTTCGAGAACCGGGTGAACCAGGTGATTTACGTTTCGGCGACTCCGGGGCCCTACGAGCTCACGCGATCGGCGGGAGTGGTGGTTGAGCAGATTATCCGCCCTACGGGATTAGTGGATCCGAAAGTTGAGGTGCGCCCCATCCGCGGGCAAGTGGACGATTTGCTGAGAGAAATTCGCGCGCGCAGCCAGCGCAACGAGCGTGTGCTGGTCACGACGCTCACCAAGCGCATGGCTGAGGACCTTTCCACCTACCTCACCGAAGCGGGCGTCAAGTGCGCCTACCTGCATTCGGAAGTGGCCACTCTGGATCGCATCCGGATCTTGCGGCAATTACGGCGCGGGGAGTTTGACGCGCTCATCGGCGTAAACCTGTTACGGGAGGGGTTGGACCTGCCCGAAGTCTCGCTGGTGGCGATTCTCGACGCCGACAAGGAAGGTTTCTTGCGCTCGGCAGGATCGCTGATCCAGACCATTGGGCGGGCTGCGCGCCACATCAACGGCATGGCGATCCTCTATGCCGACCACATGACCCCGAGCATGCAGGAAGCCATCGAGGAAACCAACCGCCGCCGCCGCATCCAGACGCTGTACAACGAAGAGAATCAAATCACGCCGCAGAGCATCATCAAGCCGATCGACATGAGCCTGGTCGCCATCGCCGAAGCCGATTATGTTACTGTTTCCACCGAAGAAGAGGGCCAGGATTTGGCCGCCATGACTCCCGAGGCGCGGGAGAAACTTCTGAGCGAACTCGAACAAGAAATGAAGGAAGCCGCGCGCAAGTTCGAATTTGAACGCGCGGCCGAATTGCGCGACCGCATCAAGGCTTGGAGGACACGCGAACTCTATGGCGAAGCCGCAGCCGATCGCCCTGCTGGCGGAGGGCCAGCTTAGCCGTTCCTTTCTATCGAGACTGCCGCATCTGCGGGACCGGCTGGGGCCGGTGAAGGCCGCTTCGCCCCGGGTGGCCAGCCGCATCGTGAATACTCTCGGCGCGGGCCGCCCTGCTCCAGACTATGCCAGTCTGGCGGGCTGCCGCGCGATCCTCATTTACGTTCCCGGCCCCCGTCTGAAGGAGATTCAGGAGCAAATGCTTGCCGCGGCGCCGTGGCGGAACAAGGTGGCGCTGCTTTGCGATGCGGCTTTGTCCAGCTCGGTGCTGGCGCCTTTGGCCCATGCGGGCGCGTGGGTGGCGAGCCTGGCGCCCATCGAGGGATTCGAGGAGCGCCGCTTTGTGGCGGAAGGCGACCCTCGAGCCGTGCGTCTGGCGCGCTTGCTGGTGGAGGACGGCCGCCGGCGGGTGATTGAACTCGCGCCCGGCGGCAAGGACTTGTTCTTGGCGGGGCTGGACTTCGCTACCAGCCTGTTTACGCCTATGGCCGCGGCGGCCACTGAATGCCTGAAAGGCTCCGGCCTGCAAACCGGAGCCGCGGCCTCCATCGTGGAACGTCTTTTTGAACGCTCCCTGCGCGGATACATCAAAGCTGGACGCAAGAGTTGGGGCGGTCCGCTGGCGTTGAAAGACCAGGAGCAGGTTCGCCGCCATCTGGAAGCTCTGTTTCGCGCCAGCCCGTTACTGGCCAGCTATTCCACGGAACGCGCGCGGTTTGCGCTCCGGCTGTTGCGAGAGGAGACCGGCTGGCTGCCGCGCGGCCATGCGGCTAAGGCGTAACCAGGGGCGCTCCGGCGCGGACCGTTACCGGACCAATCAAGCCGCTGTGGCGCAAACGCGGCAACTTGCGCGCGTGATTATCCACCGCGCGCTCGTTCTCCATGGTGTTGGTCACCAGGATCTTGACTGTATTCCGGCCGGGTTTGGCCAGGTGGGTAATGTCGAAGGTGAACGGCATCCAGACGCGCGTGCCGGCATGTTTGCCGTTCACCCACGCTTCGGCGACCACGCCCACTTCGCCGCAATCGAGCGTCAATTTGCGGCCGGCGTATGAAGCCGGCAGGTCAAATTCCTTTTCGTACGCCGCACTGCCGGAATAGTACGGCAATCCCCGGTCCAGCCAGGAGCCGAGCCGGGTCTTGGCTGAGCCGAGAGTAAAACGGGGCGCGTCCTGAAATTCATCGCCAGCCACCAGTTTCAAGGTCAGGACGTTGTTTTCGCCCACGGCTACCGCAGGAAGCTTGGCGCGTCCCTCGCCATCTAGCGCGAGCTTCAGGCCGTTGTACCAGACGCTGTACGGTTTGCGGAAGCGCGGAAGTTGGACGGCGATCGAGGTGGCCGGCACGCGGATCCGGTACCAAACATTTTGATAGGTGCTTGCCGGGGGCCGCAGCGCCCGCTCGGGGCTGAAAACCAAGTCCGGGATGTTATTCCCATCGCTGTCGGTGACTCGCAGCATAAAGGCGAATGCGCCGCGGCGGAAACGCGAGACTTTCAGCAATACCGGGTTCCAGCCTGCTTGCAAGCGGGCTTTGCGCGTCAAGGCGAAATCTTCTCGCATCTCGAAATACCAGGGGTGGATGTGCCAGTCCAGCAGCTTCTGGCCGTTCACCCACAAGTGCGCATTGTTGTTGGCGGTAACCCGGAACTCGACTTCGCGGTTGTCCGGCGTGTAGACCCAGGTGAGGGCGTAGGCCGTCCCATTGGAATTGAGCGCCAGCCCTAGCGCCGAGTACAGGTCTACGTACATGGCGGGTGAGCTATAGCGTTTCCATCTGTATTCGCCGTAGACGGCCTTGGGGTCCGGGTTCCTCTCCGGCGCGAACGAGCCGTAGCAGCCGGCGTGGTCCTCGTTTGGGAACGGCCCCACCAGCCACCAGTCGCGGACGGTCTGGCGTTCCCGGCTGAGCCAGTCGTCGCTCCAGCGGCTCTCGTCGTGATCCACGGCGGTGAAGCCTTTGGTTTCGCCCAACCCGTCCCAGGCCTGCTGGAAGCGCTTGCCGTAGGGTGCGGCGATCTCGGGCTTTTCAGGCGTCAACTGCCAGTCCCCATCCAGCGCGATATCCGCGAGCCTGGTGTAAGCCGGCTCGGGCGCCTTGACCTTAGCTTCAGGGTTGCCGAAAACTACGTAGTAGGCGTCCCAGGCGTCAAAGTGCAACTTTACCAGGGTGCCTTCGGGTGTCAGCCGGGATTCGAGCGGCTCACGCCCGCCGGTGGCCGCATCCCACTTTTCCGGTACGCCCCGGACGCTCAGAACCACGGCCAGATCCCTGGGCCGCGGGCTGTCGTTTACCAGCCAGTAATACTCAATTCCTCCCTTGGCCCGATGGGCGGCCCCCAGGTTGCGGGCATCGCCTGCGACCACTTTCACGTCGCGCCGCAGGTGAGCGTCCAGAATAGGGAACAGCTCTTCGATATTGTCCCGTATGTAATAGGCCCGGCCGCCGGAGAAATGCGCGCGCGCCGCGAAAGCTTGCGCGCCCGGCACACCGAACATGGCCTTCACGTCGGGCATCACCTGTGGGTCGTCGCGCCCTTCTTCCATGGAATCGCGGGGAAGTGTATTCACGGCTATCACCACGCCGCCCTGCTCGAAGAACTGGCGCAACTTGCGTATGGTGGCGCGCCGCACAGTGGTCACAGGCGGCAGGACCACAACGCGGTAGCTGTTGTTAGCCAGTTTAAGAGTGTTGCCTTCCAGGTGGGCCTGGTCAAGATAGTAGGAGTCAGCCACATGGAAATCCCGCAGCTCCTGCGCCATGCGGTTCATCAGGTCGCCGTAATATTGGTTGATCTTTGGCAAAGGGTTGGAGTCCCAGTCCGGTGTAGGTGAAACGTTGGCGTCGTTGTGCGCCCAGGCGGTCTCGGTCGGTTGGAACAGCAGGATATCGGCAAAGTGACGGCCGCCGTCGTTCATATAGGCGATACGGCGCGCGTAGTCGGCATAGTATTTGAAGTACCTCCAGTAGGGCTGGTGAAAGAACCAGTCGCTGGGAAACTCAATACGCGAGGGATGATAGTTAAAGGCGTGGGGGATGAACAGGCTGGTCCCCCAAACGCCCAGCATGTTGGTTCCCAGCCGCATCTTCTGCATGTCCAGGTAAGATTCTCCGCCCTGGACCCCCTGGTTTTCGACCGTGAAGCGCGTGCCGCGGAAATGCGCCACCGAGGCGGCGGCCTTCAAATCCCGCGGCCAGCGGCCCAGATCGTGCAGCGAATCCACGCCCGGCCACGGCCAAGCGCGCATGATGCGCTGCAAATCGCCCACGGCGGCGGCTTCGCTGATCAGCGATTCTTCCCAAACATGGCCGGAAATCTTGATCTTGTGCCGCTCGCACCAATCGCCAACCTGCTTGAAATAGCTGTTGGTGTAAAGTTCGCTCACCACGTCCAGATAGTCGCAGCGCACTTTGGGTGTAATCTTGCCGCTGTCAAACATCAGGGCGGGCAAAAAGCGCCGCACGTCGTAACCCTTCATCTTTTGGAAGGTTTCCAATAGCCGGGGCGTCCAGGCGATGCGGCGGCCGTAGTCGCCCTCGTGATCGCTGTAGAAGCTGTCAATGGTCGTGCCGAAATGCTCCGGGCCAAGCTGGTAATACTTTTCGTGTACCTCCTCGATCCAGGTCTTAATGGCGTCGGGGTTCATCAAATCGACCAAGCCGCCGTCGCGTCCCTGGCTGGGCTCCAAGTAGAAGGCCATCAGCCGCCATCTGCCTTCGGGAGCAGTCCAGGCAACCGACCCGTTGGTCGGATCCCCGGCCACCAGCGTCAGCGATTCCCCATCCACTGCGTTCTTACCGGTCACTTGCGCGGCTACGGCGAACTGATAATGTTTCACACCGGTGATTTCCACCCGCCCCGGGCCGTCAATCTCCTTGGCCGTGAACCACAGGCTGCGCATGCGGAAATCCGGATTGCGCTCGATGACCCGGCTGCCGAGTCCCGGCCGCCAGGGATCACGCGCTTCTCCGCCCGGCCATTCGTATTCATCCACCAGGCCGAACAAGAAGCCGTGCTTACGTGACGACTCATACGCCGACTTGACAATGCGGAAATACTCTTCCGATAGGTACGGGGTCTGCAAGCCCGTGCGGTTGTGTACGTACGCGCCATAGACGTGCTGCGAGACCATCTCGCGGATCTGCCGGTCCACTTCCTTTTCCTCCAGCTTGCCATTCCAAAACCAGAACGGGCGCACGCTGTACGTCTTGGGGGGATCCTGGAACTGCTGGTAGGTTTCCCGGACTCCTGCGAAAGCAGCCGCCGCCAGGGCAGCCATCACAAACAACGGAGCGGACTTTGGGGTAGACATCTTGAGCTCACCTCCATGATAGCGAAGGCAGCTATCCACGCTTCCCGAGGGTGGCCTCACTCAAGCGGAAGCGCCGAAACAAAAAACTTGCCCGGCCGCTTCACTTCCACTTTCAGTTTCTCGCCCAGAGAGAGGTTGCCTTGGATTGAGAGCGTGTAGCGCGAACGAAGAGCGTCGAAGATGAGTTTGCCCGGAGCCTCCTGGCTTGCCTTGCGCAATTCGCGCAGATTGAAGCATGCCCCGCCGGTTTGGACGGCCAAAGTCTCAAACAGCCCGCGTTCGGCGCCGGAGACATAGACCGTTGAGATGGAGACGCCGTTTCGCTGGGCCAGGCGCACCACCTGACGTAGCTGGACGCGGCTGGAGCCTTCATAGCCGGCCGTGAGCACCAGGATGACGCGGCGCAGGGTGGCGTGTTCGAAGCCTCCGTCAATAGCCGCGTAAAGAGCGTCCAAAACCTGCGGCATATTCCCGTATTTGACTCCCGCTATGGCTCGTCCCAGCAACGCTTTGCTGGAAGTAAAATCCTGGATCAAATCGGCCGAAGAGTGGTAGGAAACGATGGCCATTTGCTCCTTCTCGCCCAGTTGGGCGATCAGCGCTCCGGCCAGCGGCTGCACCATCTCGCCAACCAGGCTGGTATCAAGCAGGAGCATCACGTCGATGGGCGTGACGGCGAATTCAACTTGCTCAACGGCGCGCGCCGCCCGGCCGTCCAGGACGCTGAAGTCTGCCCTTGCCAGACCGGTGACCACCTTGGCGGTCTTAGCCTCGACCACGCACACCTCAAGTTTGACCGCGGACGGCAGTGCGGAAGCCGTCAGAAGCACCGCCAGAAGAAATCGAATCATCTACGCCTCACCCGGAACGCTTGCCATTTTCAGCCGCCACGCGCACCTTTGTCCCGGTATCCAGCCGTTGGACGCCGGTGACAGCGATCATCTCCCCTTCGCGCAGACCTTCCAGCACTTCCACCTCTTCGCCGAAACGGTCGCCCAACTTCAACTCCCGCGCCTCGACGGTGTCGCCATGCACCACGAAAGCCTTGTTTGAGCCATAAACATACGTCACCGCGCGCACCGGAATCAGGTTGATGCGCTCGGTATGGTCGGTCACCACCACCGCCTTGGCGTACGAGCCGGGCTTCAACTCGCCGGCAGAGTTCCCGATGAGTGCTTCCACCAGAAACGTCCGTTTGCTCTGATCCACCGTGGGCGAGATGCGCCAGATTTTCCCCTGGAACTCGCGGTCCTTGAAAGCCTCCAGGCTAACCCTGGCTACTTGGCCGGCCTTGACCCACGGCGCCATGCGTTCCGGGATTTCCAGCCGCAGGCGGATGGGGTCGGTTTTTACCAGCACGAGCAGCGGCGTGTTGGCGCGCACATACTGGCCAACGGTGACCATGCGCTCTTTGACGCTGCTGGCGAACGGCGCCCGCACCAGCGTATCGCGCAGCTTCTTGCGTTGGAGATCGACCGCGGCCTTATAACGCTCCACCTCCTGAATCAGATTGCGCGTCGCAATCAAGGTGGCGTCGTATGCCGCCAGGCTGGCCTTGTAACGGGCTTCGGCCTGGTCCAGGTCTTGTTGTGATCCCACACCTTGTTCGACCAGTTTTTGCGTCCGGCGGTAGCGCTGCTCGGCGTCGGTCAGATCGGCCTGCGCGCGCCTTACGTCGGGCGTTTCGCGCAAGTTCTGAACCCGGTCCTTTTCGCTCTTCAGCCCCAGGCGCTGCAACGACTGGCGTAATTGCGCCTCGTTCTGCGCCAGTAAGTACCGCTGTTCCTCGTCGGCGATGCGGACCATGACCTGGCCGGCGTTCACCCGGTCTCCCAGATCCACCGTTACATCCTCCACTCGTCCCTCCACCTCGGCGCTGATGATGGTCTCGTCGTAAGGGAACAAAGTGCCGACGCTCTCCACCACGCGCCGCATCTCGCGCACGGTAACCGGAGCCACTCGCACCGGAACCGGACCGGAGTCCTGGCGCCCGGTGGCGGGCTGCGGCCGGTTGCAGGCGCACAGGCCGGTGAAAATGAGAGTGACAGCGGCGTAAAGCCGCTTCTCAATGGTCATTTCTAGTCGTCTTCCTTCGATCTGGAACCCCGGCTGACGGGTGAAACTACATTATATGGGCGACGGCCGAGTGTGGGTGCGTTTCAGGGGGCGGCGAAAAAAATGAAATCATCCGCTCAAAATCAACCGTCGGTGGGCTCCACGAAACGCTCCAGCGACATGGTGTAGAGAGCCGGCTTGCCGTGCCGGTCGCTTTCGAAGAAGATCCGCTGGCTACCGGGGGCGAACAGCGGTTTCACGTTGCGCGCCTGGCTGGAGGCATGCTCGCAAAGCGTGAGTTCGCGGCGCGTAATCCGCAGCAACAAGAGGATGTGCGGCGCAGCTTGGCTGCCGCTGGCTCCCACAAATACCGATGCGTCTGTGTTGCGATGAAAACATACAAATTGAGTGGTCGGCGCCACCAATTGATCGGCGTTAAAATCCGGCGTGTGTTCGCGCAACCAGCGCCGCCGGGGATCCTGCACCGGCGAATGCAGATACAGCACCGTGCGGCCGTCGGCCGCCCACAGCGCCGGCCCCGCCCTTCCCGTGGCTGTATTCAGACGGCGGTTGCCGGCCCCGTCATAGTTCACCAGCCAGAGGGAATCGCCATCCCGCTGGTATAAGATGCCTGCTCGCTTGGGCCGCGGTTGGGGGTCTTCCAGCATGCCGCTGGTCTCCAGTACGGTTGTAACAGCGGACTTGGCTAGCCCGATCATCCGCAAACGGCTACGGTCCTCGCGCCTTTCCACGCAGAAGGCATATAGCCCGTCCTCGGAGACGCTGAAACCGGAACCTTTGGCCCAACCATCCGGTATGCGGTAGATTTCACGCGGGCGCAGCGTCGACAATGGCACCCGCAGAAGCGATGCGCCGTCGAAGCAAAAGAAACTGCGTTCGTCGGGGTGCCAGCACAGGGCATCCTTGTCCAAGGCGCGGCAGCCGGTGAGTTGGCGCATTTCGCCGCTTTTCCAATCCAGGCGGAAAGCTTGCAGCGAACCGAGGCGGTCAGAGGCGCACAGCAGAGCGCCGCCGCGGCGCGTAATAATTTTGCTGGAGGTGGCCGGCAGGTAGGTAGCGTAGGCCGGACCGGTAAGGCGTACTACCTCAAACTCGGTGGCGGGATCCAGGTAACGCAACCGCACCGCAAAGAAGGCATGACCCACTCCACCGGCGCGCCTAAGCCCCGCCCCCGCCCGG
>CAYSBM010000008.1:0-4579 GCA_964429095.1 uncultured Solibacteraceae bacterium
ACACCGGACAATTCACTTGCTAATTCAACCGGACAAGTTGACATGCTACCGACAGGGCGGACCGCTGGCGAAGAATCCGATACGCTAGAATGGCTGAGTAAGACCGCCACAGAGGCCGGCGCGAAACCATGGAACAATCCGAAGCGCAAGCCAAGTCCGAATCCCCGCTGGGGAGAGTTCTCCAGGAGTTCGCGGACCTGGCGTGTGAGCAGGTAGAGGCCGCCTGGGACGTGCAGATTGCGCGCATCCAGGAACTGCTTGCATCGGGCTGGCGGGAGGAAATCGACCGGATTGTAGCCGAACGCTTTGCCGATCTTGCGGCCCGCATGGCCGAGGAATGCGAAGCGGCGGTGCGTACGCGCGGGGGTGCGGAAATGGCGGCCGCCGTGCCCGCCGCCTGCGAGAGGTCGCGCCGTCAACTGAGCGAACAATTCAATGTGGCCGCGCGGCGGATGGCGCAGGCCGGCGGCGTCGACCAATGGTCGGCGGCCCTGTTGGAGGCTGCCGGAGCGTTTTGCGAGCAGGCGGCGGTGTTTACACTTACTGGACGCGAACTCAAGGCCGTAGGCGCGCGCGGCGCCGCGGATCCGGCGGCCGAGGCGGAGCTGCTTTCCACCGCAATCCCACTGGCCGGTGCACCGGCTTTCGCGCAGGCGGTTGAGAGCCGGGAGACGTTGGCCGCCTTGCGCTCGGAAGGCGAGCTCTCGGCCGTGGTGGCCAGGGCTATGGGCGCTTCGGAAAACGCTTGTGCGCACCTGGTGCCTCTGTGCGGCCGGCAGCAAGTGCTGGGCGTGCTGTACGCCGGTGGCGACGCCGAGCACCTGGATACGAACGCCATTGAGGCACTGGCTATGCTCGGAACGGCGGCCTTGGATGCGCTGCTAACCCGCTCGTTGAGCCGGCCGGGAGTCTCTGTGTCTCTGCCGGCGATCGAACCATCTGCGAGCGCAGCCGCAGCGGCCTGGGATACCTTATCCAAGCAAGAGCAGGAGCTGCACTTGCGCGCGAGAAGGTTCGCGCGGATACAAGTGGCCGAGATGAGGTTGTACAAGTCGCGCCAGGTTCGCAGCGGACGCGAGGCGCGCAACCTTTACGGCGCGCTGAAGGAGGAGATTGACGCCTCGCGCGAGGCTTACCGCCGCCAGTTTCTTGCTGTGCCCAACAAGGCCGACTACCTCCACCAAGAACTGGTGCATTCCCTCTCAAACGATGATCCCAGCCTTCTCGGGCCGGACTATCCCGGGCCTCTTGTTTAGCCTCTGGCTGCTCGGTGCGGGCGGGTTACTTCTGGCGGCGGAGGGTGGGGCTGCTCGACCGGCTACGGAGTTGAAGGCTGGCATAGCCGCATGTGAGGCCGGCAACTACGCCTTTGGATTGAGCAAGTTGCGCGCCTTTGCCCGGCACAAGCCAAAGCTGGCCGATTATGCAGCTCACCAGCAGGCGCTGTGCCTGGCATCCGCCGGGCGCTGGAGCGAAGTGCCGCCCGCGTTGGCCGCCGTGTGGAGCATGAAGCCGCCATCCCCGCTGATCGGCCCGGCGGCGCTGCTGGAGGCCCAGGCGTATCTGAAAACCGGCGAACCGGTTAGAGCACAGCAGAGTTTGCGCGCCCGCTGGAGCGAGTTGCCTCAGCCGGAGGGCGAACTATGGCTGGCCAAGAGTCTTGAGGAGTCCGGCTCCACCGCCAGCGCCGCAGTGCACTATCAAAAGGTCTTTTACGGCTATCCAGCATCGCCGGCCGAACGGGAAGCCGGTGCTGCTCTAGATCGTTTGAGCCAGCAACTGGGCGAAGGGTATCCGCCAGTCTTGCCTGCGGATATGTTTGAACGCGCGGACTTGCTTATCAAGAGCGGAGACGCAGCCCGTGCACGCAAGGAATTGGAGTCCTGGGCCACGCAGTTCGGCGGCGTGGACCGTGAACTAGCTAAGGTGCGGGCGGCGGCGGCAGGTTTTCTTGCTGGAGATACTGGACCGGCTTGCGCAGCTCTGCGGTCGCTGGAGCCATCGGCGGGGGAAGTGGAAGCCGAACGGCTGTACTATCTGGCTGAGTGCGGCCGGCGACAGGATCTGATCGAGGAAACAGACCGGACGTTGGCGGCGCTGGAACGCAGCCACCCGCGATCGGCGTGGCGTTTGAAAGCGCTGGTGAGCGCCGGGAACCGCTTCTTGTTGCGGAACGAGCCGGCCCGGTATGCACCTTACTACCGGGCCTGCTACACGGCTTTTCCAACCTCTCCAGAGGGTGCATATTGCCACTGGAAACTCGCCTGGAACGCTTATCTTAGCCGCCAAGCCGGCGCTGCCGCCATGCTGCGTGAACATCTGGCGAATTATCCGGCCTCTAGCCATGCGCCCGCCGCGCTATACTTTCTGGCCCGGCTGGAAGAAAGAGCCGGACAGACGGGCGCTGCCAAAGCCCTATATTTGAAACTGCGTGAAGCGTACCCGGCCAGCTACTACCGGACTCTGGCCGACAAGAAACTCCGGGAGGCCGCCATGGCAGGCGTGCGGCCCTCGGCCCGGGCGGCGGCGCTGTTCGCGCATCTGGCCCCGCCCAAGCCCAATCCCTTGCCGGAATTTAAGCCTAACGCCTTGTCCTTGGCCCGCATCGAGCGGGCACGGTTGCTGGAGGAGGCAGGGACGCCGGAATGGGCTGAGACGGAGTTGCGCTACCGGGCGCGCGGCTCCGGCCAAGCCTATGTGCTGGCCATGGAGCTGGCACGCGCGGCGGCCCGCCGTAACGCGCCTTCCCAGAGTATCAATGCCATCAAAGCGTTGGCGCAAGGTTACCTGACTCTATCGCTCGAAGATGCCCCACTCGCTTTCTGGCGCCTGGCGTATCCGCTGCCATACCGCGCTTTGATCGAACGGTATGCTGCCCTCAATAAGCTCGATCTCCATATTTTGGCGGGGCTTATCCGCCAGGAATCGGTATTTGACGCCCGGGCGGTGAGCCGCTCTGGCGCCATCGGGCTTACGCAGGTGATGCCGTCTACCGGCAGGCAATTGAGCCGCAAGCTGGGGATCAAACATTTCCGGGAGGCGATGCTGTTTCGCCCGGACCTGAACCTGCGTCTGGGCTCGCACTATCTCCGTATGATGCTGGAGCAGTTCGACAACCGCTGGGAGGCGACGCTCGCCGCCTATAACGCCGGGGCCTCGCGCGTCAAGGAATGGCTTGGTTGGGGAGAATTCCGCGAGCCGGCCGAGTTTGTGGAAACCATTCCCTTCAGCGAGACCCGTACTTACGTGCAAGTCGTTCTGCGCAACGCGGAAACCTACCGGGCGCTGTACGGGCGTATGGGCCGGCCGGCCAAGCCCGCTTCGGCGCCGCCCGGCAAGGCCGCCGCCAAGCGCCGCCGCTAGAGCCTGTCCCAGCCGTTGCGGTGTGTCTGCGGAGGCCCTAAAACATTGCAATACAATGGATTCTAGCGCTGGCCAGAGGGTGGCGGAGCAGGAACCGCGCCCGCCATCTGCTATACTGGGTGCAAGGGCATATCGACCTGGCATGAACAGCCGTTTGAGGTTTCTATTTGTCGCAGCCAGTTCGCTGCTGGCTTTGATCCTGGTGGTGGGCAGCCTCATGGGCAGCAACCCCCCCCAGGAAGGCCCTTATAAGCATCTGGGAGTCTTCACCGAAGTTCTCTCCCGCATTAAAAGCGACTACGTCGAAGAACCAGACATCAAGAGCGTCACCTTGGGAGCGCTGATGGGTCTGCTGGAAGCTGTCGATCCATGCGCAAGTTACCTGAGCGCCGACCAGTACAAGGCCTATTTGAAGAGCCAGGAAACGCAGAAGGCTGATGTGGGGCTGGTGCTGGCGCGGCGCTACGGCTACGTCGGCGTGGTCGCCGCAATTCCCGGCAGTCCGGCGGCCAAAGCGGGGCTCTCGACCGGCGACGTGCTGGAAGCCATTCAGGGAGTTTCGACGCGTGATATGCCGCTGGCCTATGCTGAGCAGTTGTTGCGCGGCGATCCTGGCACCAGCATTGAAGTTTCGGTGTTGCGGGTCCGCAAACCGGAGCCGCAGAAGATCAATCTCGTCCGGGCGCCAGTCGCATACCCGGCGGTGGTTGCCAGAATGCTGCCTGGACAGATTGGCTACATCTCCGCCGGAAGCCTGGCTGGCGGACGGGCGAGGGATGTGATTCAAGCCGTTCAGTCGCCTCGAAGATGATTCTGGCCTTGCGGCAGACGGCGACCGGCGATCTTGAAGACGGCATTACCGTGGCCAACGCATTCCTGGACAAGGGGTTGATTACCTATGTGCAAGGGCAAAAGGTTCCCCGCAAGGATTTCGAGGCCGATCCCTCCAAGCTGGTGAGCCGTTTACCGCTGGCTGTGCTGACCAACCGGGGCACCGCAGGAGGCGCCGAGGTGGCTGCCGCCGCATTGCTGGATTCCAAGCGTGCGCAAGTGGTCGGGGAGCGCACCTATGGATACGCGGCGTTGCGCCGGGCGGTAACCATGGAGGACGGTGCGGCGATCATTCTGGCCGTGGCGAAGTACTATTCGCCCTCGGGCAAGGCGATCCAGGACGGCGGGGTGACGCCGTCGGTGCTTGCCGTGGAGGCCGAGCCAT
>CAYSBM010000008.1:4589-22473 GCA_964429095.1 uncultured Solibacteraceae bacterium
CGAAGTCCCCCAAGACGGAACCCGCCAAGCCGGTTGAAGAGGACCCGGTGGTCAAGAAAGCGATCGAAGCGCTCGCCGGCGCGGCGGCGGTCAGCGCCTCGCATGGAGCGGGTGCGCCGGCTTTGCCAGGCGGGCCCGAAACAATTTCCAAGCCGCAGCTTTAGCGGCGGAAGAGGTCAGATTTAGGATGCCGTTGTACGAATACAGGTGCAAGTCTTGTGGAGCTACTTTCGAGGTGCGGCAGAAATTTTCCGACGCGCCTCTGGCGATTCATCAGGAATGTGGAGGGGAGGCCGAACGGCTCATTTCGGTGCCGGCTTTGCAGTTTAGGGGCACTGGCTGGTACGTCACCGACTATGCTCGCAAACACACCGGCAGCCCTGCCAATGGAAGGGAATCTGCCCCCAAGCCGGATGCAGCGGCCAAACCCTCTGAGACCTCCGCAGCGAAAGCGGAACCGGCGTCTCCCCCGAAGTCCTGAACTAGGAGGATACGGGTTTGCCAAGACCCAGCGCCTCGTTCATGGCGCCCTGGCGGTAGCCTTCCAAGTCCAAGGTTACGTAATGGAAGCCCAAGGGCTTAAAAATAGCGACGAACCGGCCGGCCATCTCGGCCGACAAAGCCCGGTCAAGTTCATCGGGTGAGATTTCCAACCGCACCAGATCGCCGTGGAAGCGTACGCGGAATTGCCGGAATCCGAGCGCGCGGACAGCTTCCTCGCCGATTTCAACCTTCTTTACGTTTTCAATGGTAACCGGCGTGCCGTATGGGATGCGGCTGGCCAGGCACGCCGAAGCAGGCCGGTCCCAGGTGGGCAGCCCCGCTAGCCGCGATAGCTCGCGGATCTCCGCTTTGCTGAGGCCGGCTTCCACCAGCGGCGCTTTGGCGCGGTGGAGTTGGGCGGCGTCTTGCCCGGGGCGGTAATCACCCAGATCGTCGGTGTTGACGCCGTAAAGCACGTACTCAATGCCGCGCTCGCGTCCCAGTTGCTCCAGGCGGGTGAACAGCTCGTCTTTGCAGTGGAAGCAGCGGTCGGCTTCATTACGGGCGTAATCCGGATTGTTGAATTCAAGAGTCTCGACGTACTCGTGGCGAATTCCGTAGCGGCGGGCGAACTGCTCGGCGTCGCGCTTGTGCGAAGCGGGAAGGGAAGGAGAATCGGCGGTGACGGCCAGGGCGCCGTCTCCCACCACCTGCGCGGCCGCCCAAGCCAGGTAAGCCGAATCCGTGCCGCCGGAATAGGCCACTATGACACGCCCCAGTGGCCTCAAGCAAGCGAACAACCGCTCCTGTTTTGCTGCCAACGCAGCCGGCTCGAAGATATCCGACCTTATCAGTCCCAAACGAACCCCTCTGCCTCGATTATAGCGGGAGGTCCGCCTGGTTAGCGCCGTTGCCGTTCTCGCCGGTTTCCGAGTCCGGAATCACGCAGGCTGCGGCCACCGTATCGCCTTGCTCCATTTTCACCAGGCACACACCCTGGGTGGAGCGGCCGGCTTGGCGGATCTGGGCGCTTTCGATGCGGATGATCTTGCCTTCCTTGGTGATGATCATGACGTCGGTGTCATCCTTGACGGCCATGACCGATACCACATTGCCGACGCGCGGCGTGGTCTTCATGTTGATGACGCCTTTGCCGCCGCGGGAAGTCAAGCGGTACTCATCCAGCTTGGTCCGTTTGCCGAAGCCTTTCACCGACACGTACAAGATGCGGCCCTCCTGACCGACGACTTCCATCCCGACCAGGTAGTCGCCTTCGGCAAGCGTCATGGCGCGCACGCCGCGGGCCTGGCGGCCCATGGGCCGCACCTCTTTCTCGGAGAAGCGGATGGCCTTGCCTTGGTGGGTGGCCAGAAAAATGTAGTTGTCTCCCCGCGTCAGTCCAGCGTCGATCAGCTCGTCGCCCTCATCGAGCGAGAGAGCAATGATGCCGCGCGACATGGGGTTGTCGAACTCGGAAAGTTCACACTTCTTGATCACGCCGCGACGGGTCACCATTACGATGAACTGGCCGTGCGCGAACTCGCGCACCGGCAGGAAAGCCTTCACCTGCTCGTCAGGCTGCAAATTGATGAGGCTTGAAATGTTCTTACCCTTGCCCGTGGTGCCGGCGTCGGGAATCTCGTAAATCTTAAGCCAGTAGACCCGGCCCTTGTCGGTGAAGATCAGCAGGTAGCTGTGCGTGCTGGCGATGAGCAAGTGCTCGACGAAATCCTCAGCGCGCGTGCTCATGCCGATGCGCCCCTTGCCTCCGCGCGACTGGCGGCGGTAGGTGTCCACCGGCGTGCGCTTCAGATAACCTCCGCGCGTGACGGTGACGGCCACGTCCTCGTCCTTCACCAAGTCCTCGATGTTGATGTCCCCGGTATCTTCGACGATCTCTGTGCGGCGCTCGTCGCCGAAGTCTTTCTGCACTTCGCGCAATTCTTTGACAATCACGCCGCGCAGCACCTTCTCCGAACCGAGGATTTCCAGGTATTCGGCGATGCGCCGCTGGATCTCGGCCAGCTCGTCGGCGATCTTCTGGCGCTCCATGCCGGTGAGCCGCTGCAACTGTAGTTCGATGATGGCCTGCGCCTGCTTTTCGCTGAACTCGAAGCGGCTCATCAGGCCTTCCCGCGCCTCCTTGGGAGTGGCCGAGCGCCGGATCAGGGCGATGACTTCATCGAGATGATCCAGAGCCTTGACGAAACCCAGCAGGATATGTTCGCGGTCGCGCGCTTTGCGCAACAGGAAATCCGTGCGGCGGCGCACTACGTCAATACGGTGATCGATGAAGCGCTTCAGCAGGTCGATCAAACCCATCTCACGCGGCTGTCCGTTGACGATGGCCAGCATGATGACGCCGAAGTTCACCTGCATCTGGGTGTGCTTGTATAGATTGTTCAGGACCACCTCGGGCTGTTCGCCACGCTTGAGTTCGAAGACGATGCGCATCCCGTCGCGGTCGCTTTCGTCGCGGATTTCCGAGATGCCTTCCAGTTTCTTTTCGTTCACGAGCGAAGCGGCCTGCTCGATCAATCGCGCTTTGTTCACCTGGTAGGGAATTTCGGTGACCACGATCGCGTCGCGGTCCTTGCCTAAGTGTTCGATGGCGGCGCGCGCGCGCAACCGCAGGCTACCCCGTCCGCGCGCGTAGGCGTCGTAGATGCCCTGGCGGCCCAGAATAAACCCTCCGGTAGGGAAGTCGGGCCCGGGCATCAGCCGCATGATCTCGGCCAGCGGGATTTCGGGATTCTGGGCCAAGGCGATGGCGGCATCCACGGCTTCGCGGAGATTATGCGGGGGAATGTTAGTGGCCATACCCACGGCGATACCCGAACTGCCGTTCACCAGCAGGTTCGGCACGCGCGTGGGCAGCACCTCCGGCTCGACCTCATTCTCGTCATAATTGGGCCGGAAGTCGACGGCGTCCTTATCGATGTCTTCGAGCAGGGCCGAGGCGATGCGGGAAAGGCGGGCCTCAGTATACCGCATGGCGGCGGGTGGATCTCCGTCCACCGAGCCGAAGTTGCCCTGGCCGTCGATGAGAGGGTAACGCATCGAGAACGGCTGCGCCATACGGACCAGCGCATCGTACACCGCTGTGTCGCCGTGCGGATGGTACTTGCCCAGCACCTCCCCGACAACCTTGGCGCACTTGCGGGTGGGCTTGTTGTAGTGCAATCCGGATTCATGCATCGCGTAGAGGATACGGCGATGCACCGGCTTCAAACCGTCGCGAACATCCGGCAGCGCGCGCCCGATAATTACGCTCATGGCGTAATCCAGATAAGAGCGCCGCATCTCGTCTTCGATGTTGACCGGGATTAGGTTCTTGCCGCCGTCGCCGCCCAGAGGCAGTTGCGCTCCGGGCTTAGGCGGAGGCGCCAGCGGTGATTCAGGATGCTCTTGGTTGGCCAAAGAATCTCCTCTTGGCGGCGGCCTGTTCGCCTTTCGTTCGCCAAAACTAGCCGCCCCTCAGTATGTAAATTTCATTTTACCAAGCAAGGGTTTACGGCGTCTCGGAGCCTGCTAGACTAACAGTTGTGGCCATGCTTTCGGTGGTGATTCCCATCCACAATGAAGAACCTTCCATTTTGCCGCTGTACGACCGTTTGACAGCCGTCTTGGAGCCACTGCGGCGTCCTTACGAAATTATCTTCGTGGATGACGCCTCTTCAGACCGGAGTTTTGAATTGCTGGCAAACCTGGCTGAGACTGACGGGCACTTGAAAGTGATCCGGCTGCGGCGCAACTTTGGGCAAACGGCCGCGTTGGCTGCGGGCTTTGATGAGGCGCAAGGCAATATCGTGATCTCGATGGACGGCGATTTGCAGCACGCGCCGGAAGATATTCCGGCGCTGCTGGCGAAAATCGACGAAGGCTACGATATCGCCAGCGGCTGGCGCAAGCACCGCGTGGACAACCCGGTGACGCGCAAACTTCCTTCGCGTATCGCCAACTGGATGATGGCCAAAGTCTCGGGCGTCAAACTGCACGATTTTGGGACCACGTTCAAGGCTTATCGCGCCGAAGTACTGAAAGACATCAACCTGTACGGCGAGCTACACCGCTTCATTCCGGCGCTGGCGAGTTTTTATGGCGCGCGGATCGCGGAGGTCCCTATCCAGAACCAGGTGCGGCCGCAAGGTAATTCGCATTACGGCCTGAGCCGCACCTTCAACGTCTTGTTTGATATCGTCACCATTAAGTTTCTCCTCAAGTACTTTACTCGTCCTATGCACTTTTTCGGCCGCATCGGGCTGGTGAGCACGGTATGTGGGGGCGGCATTCTCGGCTACCTGGCGGTTTACAAGATGCTGGGGCACGAGATCGTGATTCAGCACGGGCCGCTGATGATCGCCGGCGCGCTGCTGCTGCTGGCCGGCTTGTCGATGTTTGGCACAGGCCTGTTGGGCGAGGTCCTGATGCGGACCTATTTCGAGAGTCAGGGGCGCCGCATTTACGCCATTCGCGAGATTCGCACCCGGCGCGAGCGCCGCGCCGCCGGCGAGACACATTAAGCGGCAAGCCAGGCCCCCGGATTCTGATTCCGAAGCTGCATTTGGCCTCATTTCAGCCAGAAGCGCTGAACGCCTTTTCGACCTTCGTTGATACAATCGGACCGTGCAGCCGCACAAACCAAGAGGAATAGATCATGTACAGAATGATCAGCATTACATTGGCGATCGCTGCGGGCCTATTGGCAGAAGCGCCCACGCCATACCACCGGGCCATCATTAAGCCGTCGCTTGTCAGGATTGCGCCTGGTGGCCAGCAACGTTTCAAGGCCGTAATTCTGGCCACGCGTATGATGGCGGCGCAAGCGCCCGCCGGCGTGCGGTGGGCAGTCAACGGGATTCCCGGCGGCAACGCTGAGTTCGGCACCATCGACGCCCATGGAGTCTATCATGCACCCGACAAGGTTCCCGTGCCGAACGAGGTCAACATTCGCGGAGAAGTGGAAGGCTCGGCGAACCGCTACGTGTGGGCAACCGTGATTGTGGGTGCGGCGGAACCGTCTTACAAGGTGGTCGGCGAGTGGGGGGAAGATCTCAACCAAGCCGGCGGACACCTGCGCGGGCCGCACGGCATCAGTTTCGACAAGCAAGGGAATCTCCTCATTGCCGACCAGCAGGCTGGCCGCGTGTTCCGTTACACCAAGGATGGCAAGCTGCTGGGCGAAATCGGACAAGGCCGCGGTTCCGGCGACGGCCAGTTTCAGGACCCCCGATATGCCCATGTGGATGCAGCCGGCAATATCTACACCACCGATGTGAAGGGCGACCGTCCCCGGCTGCAAGTGTTTTCCCCTGAGGGAAAATTCCTGCGTATCTTCGCCGAGAAAGGGACGTTGCCGGGTATGATGTTGCGGGGCCATGGGCTATGGTTCAGCTCAAAGGGGCTGTTGTACGCTACCGACGTCGACAACATGCGAGTTAACGTATACGAGCCCAGCGGCAAGTTTGTGTTCTCGTTCGGCAAGGACGGGCCCGGCGCGGCGGATTTTAATGCTCCGCATGGTTTGTATCTGGATCCCAACGACGACGTCTTCGTCAACAGTTACTACGGCCCCACCAAGAAGTTCGACTCCCAGGGTAACTATCTGTTCACTTTCGCACACGGGGATCCGCCGGACGGCTCCATCTACTTCCACAGCCTCACTGGCGACCGTTGGGGGAACGTTTATCTGACGGTGCGTACCAAGGCCGGCTATGACGGGGCGGTGGAGAGCAATTTGGGGCGCAAGGTGAGCATTGCCAAGTACAACAACAACGGCGATTTCATCTGCGACATCCGCATGTCGGTTCCCGAGCACACAGAGAGTTGGTGCGCGGTGGACGCCGACGGTACAATCTATTCGCTCTATAAGAGCCGCAAGCGCGCAGGCGTGGAAATCTTGAAACAGCAGTAAATCCGCTAGCTGGAGCGGGTATCGTAGCGCATCACCAGTAGGGTGGCTATCAGCACGGTCCCCGCCCCGGCCAGTGCTGCTGCGCTCAGCCGCTCGCCCAGAAACACGGCGGCCAGAATCACGCCGAATACCGGCAGCAGGTAAAGCGAGAGCGACGCCGCGGCCACATCCAGCCGTTTGAGCGCGGCAAAGAACAACAGCATGGCGGCGCTATAGCTGATCACCGCCTGATAGGCGAAGGCTGTCCAGGTCTGCCAGGTGAAAGACTGGAAGACGCTCCAGCGCACCGGGTCGGCAATCGTGGTAAACAACAAGCCCGCCGCCGCTGCCGCAACATAGCTGAACACCAGCACTTCGATCTGCTCGAACCTGGCAAACAGCGACTTGGCATAGACGTTGTAGAACGCCGAACCGGTCATGGCCGCCACGATGAGCAAATTGCCTACCAGGTAGCGAACATTCAAGAACGAGCTGTCCCGCAAATTGCCGGCCGACAGCAGCAGGGCGCCGGCAAGTCCTATGGCCAGGGCCGCCAGGCGAAGCCGGGTGAGTTTTTCTCCGAGCATCAGGGCGGCGAGCAGGGTGCTGACCACCGGCAGCAGCAAAGTCAGTACGGCGCCGTTGGAGGCCAACGAACGCGTGACCCCGGCAACGAAGCCAAGCTGCGTAACCACCTGGCCGGCCACGCCGGCGAGAATGAACCGCTGCCAGTCCGCCCACGTCAAGGGAGAGCGGCTGCGCAAGCGCGCCCGCACCGCCAGCGGCACTAGCAGCACAGTGGCCAGCGTGAACGGCAGAAACGTAATTTGGAATGGGCCAAGGTGGCGGCCCAAAAATTTGATCGCCGTGCCCTGGCCGGCGAACATCAGGCAGGCCAGGGCCAGCAGCAGGAAATAGAATGTGCGCCCGCGCGCCGGCATGCTAGTGAACCAGCACGAAACCGCCGTCGATGCGCAGAGAACTTCCCACGATGTAGGAGGCGTCCTGGTCGGAAACCAGGAATGCTACACCTTTGGCGATCTCCTCGGGCCGCGCCAGGCGGCCGATGGGCACCAGCTTGCCGCCTTCGCGCAGTTCCTCCTCCGTGCTGAAGTTGCGCTCACCCGGGGTGTCGGTCCATCCCGGCTCGACCACGTTCACGCGTATGCCGTACTGGATCAATTCGGCGGCCCAGGTGAAGGCCATCTGGTTCACGGCCGCCTTGGCGGCGTTATAAGAAGTCGAACGGAGGTAGGGACGGCCGGCGTGCACCGAACTGATGACCACGATGTTGCCCCCCGCGCCCTGCTTGACCATCTGGCGCGCGGCAAGCTGGCAAGTATGAAAGACGCCCCAGAGCGAGACGGACCATGTTTTTTCCACATCCTCGGGCTCCAAATCAAGAAAAGGCTTGCGGATGCTGAAAGCGGCGTTGCTCACCAGGATGTCAAGCTGGCCGAAGGCCTGCAAGACATCTTCCATCATGCGCTCGTCCTCAGCGCGGTTGCCGACGTCGGCCTGGCAAAGGATAGCGCGCCGTCCCAACTCCCGGATCCGGCCGGCCACCTGCTCGGCTTCGTCCGCATGGCGGGCGTAGTTAATGGCCACGTCGGCTCCCTGAGCGGCGAGTTCTATGGCGATAGCGCGGCCGATGCCGCGGGAGGCGCCGGTTACCAGCGCTACTTTATCTTGCAGCTTCATCTCATCTCCTTCAAATCCTTGAGCAGCCGGAGCCCCTGGTCGACCACAACCTCCTCGACGCCGCCGGCAAACGGGCTGCCTTGCTCGACTTCGTATCCACCTTCCAGGCAGGCTTCACGGGTAGGAATGTAGCCGAACCCGCCGTTGGAGTATCCAGAAACCAGCGTATGGGTGAAAGGCGACGCCTCGACAATGCGTAGAGCAATTTCGATGAACGGTTCGCCTTGCATGGACAGGAGTGCGATATCTCCAATGCGGATAGCTTGCAGTTGCCATGGGATAGTCTGCTTGCCGGAGTACCTACGAGCGGCGTCGGCCCGCCAGCTAGCTTGTGTGTAGCGGGCCGTCGCGGCGCGGATATCTTCTTCAGAGCCCTGGCTTCGGGCGCGCTCCATTTCCTGGCGCCGCGCCAGTGCTTCGCTCGCCAGCTTTTCCGGATCGTCGAAAGGTTTCAGAGGCAGTTCGATCGTGCGCGTGATCATGCCGAGCGACGGGGCGGGCGGTTCCACCGGTTCGTCTTCGTAGAGCGCGATGGCGGCGCCGGACTGGAGGATGCCGCGGTAGCATTCCATCTTGGGTAGCGTCTCGATGGCGAGCGCCGTGGCGGCTGCCGCCAGGCCCAACCGTTGCCCGAGCCACCGGTAGACGCGCGTGTCGCCCGTGAAGCCGCGGCGCGGGGTCAAGTTGCCGGCCGCGCCTTGCAGAAACAGGCAGTATCCGCCCACCTCGCGCTCCATCACGTGGCGGCACATGCCAGGATAATCGGGCGTGAAGAGCTTGTTCTGCCAGGCCATGGTGGTGGGGTGGCAGGCGTAGTGCACGAGCGTGGCCACTGGCGTTTCATCCAGCGCGTCCAGGCGCACGACGCGGACCAGCGGATCCACCGGGCCGCGCCAATTCCGGCCCACCGCCATTGGTCCTCCGGGCGTTCGAAAACGGCGGTTGACGCTGATTTCCACGCGGCCTGCGCCGGCTGCGCAGCGCACCGGGCGCATGGCGCGGAGCGCTTGGTATACCGCCCCGGCGATGCGCAGCGGCAGACTTTCCAGGTAGCTCGTCACCATGTCCAGGCCTTCGCTGACGTTGCCCAGACGGAACGTGTTGGCGCCGGAGTGCGTGTGGGTGCAACTGAAGCGGATGTGGTCTTTCGCCAGGCCGCTCACCGAGGAAATAGCGTCCAAGATGCGCGCGGTCCAAACTTCGTCAAACCCTATGGCGTCCACGTCAGCGATGGCCAGGGTTTCCTTGCCATTGGAAAGCGCCAACGCTGTGGCGTACATGGGCATGTCGGCTCCCGCCCCCCGTTGATGCGTTTGAGCGCCCCAACCGCCCTGCGGGGTGCCCGGGGCGGGGGTTATGTCGGAACGGCCCACGCCTGCCAGAAGATGTCCCATCTCCGACAGTCTAACGGATGAGGCAAGCCATATGTCAGCGCCAGCGGGCCCGGGGCCGGAAATGCAGATCCACAGTGGAAACGTAGATATCGACGGGAACAACGTAACGGAGTTCGATGCTTGTAGAGGACGAATCGCGGTCCACGCGGACCTGTTCGCCGCGCACCGGCAGGCCAAGCTGCCTTGCGCGCTCAAGTACGCGGATGCGAACCATTTCAGCCGGGAGGGCGGCGGCTTCCGGGCTCCTGGCCATTTGTTCCAGGTAAGCCTTCAACTGGTGGTTGCGGACATAGGGCGGCGCCAAGCGTGCGGCGATGACCGCAAGAATCCCGAGCAACGCCACGGCTGCGGCGGTTCTCATCTTCATGAGCCCCGGGGCTTGAACAGTTCAGTCCACATATCGCGGTTGGGCTTCCAGACAGGACGGCCCGAAACGGCCACCTCCGGCACATCCAGCGCTCCGTGCCCGTAAGGGCAAATATACTCCGTGCGCGGAGGGCCGAACAATAGCATGTGGCTCCAGGAGCCTTGCTCGACTGGCATACGCAAGCGCCGCAGGCAGGTCCGGCACCGGTAACGCTGGTCCCAAATATTGAGCCAGATCATGCCCTGGAGCAGGAGGTTATATACCAGAAGAATCAGCGTGTAGGCCAGATCGTGTCCGAAACGCGGCGCCGGGACCCCGTAGTAGTTCAACCGCGGATCCGGGTAAAAGAAATGAATTCCTTCCCAGAGGGCGAACCCTACCAGGGCTGTAGCCAGAAGTTTCAACACAAACCAGCCCCAGTATTTCATGCCTGATTAGACGGTATGTTGACGGCAAAAGTTGCCTCAGCGCCGCATTAGGTTGCGCGCCAGGAACAATATATTCGCGGGACGTTCGGCCAGGCGCCGCATGAAGTACGGGTACCAAGCCACGCCGTAAGGCACATACAGACGCACGCGCCAGCCCTGGTGCGCCAGTTCCCGCTGCAAATCGCGGCGGATGCCAAAAAGCATTTGAAACTCGAAGGCTGCGGGCCCGATGCCGCGCTGCCGCACGTGGCTTTGTATGGCGCTGATCATGCGCTGGTCGTGAGTGGCGAACGCCGGGTCCGGGCCCGCGTCCAAAAGCAGGTGTGCCAGCCGCAGGTAGTTTGCGTCTACGTCCCGCTTGCGGGGATAAGCCACACTGCGCGGCTCCAGGTAAGCGCCCTTGCAAAGGCGCACCGGCACGCGTGCCGCGCAAAGCCGTTCAACATCACTTTCGCTACGGTAAAGATATGCCTGCACCGCCACGCGAATGCAGCGAAAGCGATGTTGGAGGTCTACGGCCAGGCACAAAGTGCGGTCGACATATTCGTGGGACTCCATGTCCAATTCCACGCCCGTGCCCAACCGCCGCGCTTTCTCCACCAGCGCGGCCACGTTGGCGCGGCAAGCGTGCTCGGAAAGATTCATGCCGAACTGCGTGGGTTTGATGGAAATGGTGGCTTGGATGGAGGCCGCGGAAATCAACTCCAGGGCCTCCAGATACGCCTGGAGCGAGGCGGCCGCTTGATCGAGAGACGTGACGTTTTCCCCCAGCCGGTCCAGCGTCACCAGCAAGCGTTCGCCGTTCAGAGCGCATGCTACCCGCAGCGCTTCCTCAAGCGAGCGCCCGGCGACGAAACGGCTGCTCAGCCTGACAGCCAGCGGCGAGCTCTCCATCCAGCGCCGCAAACTGCCGCGCCCCGCCAAAAACAGCAGCAAGCTGCGCATGAGCATCGTAGTCCTCAAGGAGATTCAAGCTGCTTCGGGTCCCGCGTGCCGGAATCGATTTGCTCTAGTCCCGAGGGGTCAGAGCCCGTAGCGGCGCCGAGTTCGCGAATGCGTCTCAACGACGGCAGCAGGCGGTTATCCCAGCTTCCCACGCTGCGGTTGTAGGCTTGGACGGCGCGCTCCAGGTGGCGGCCGGCGTCGGCATAGTGTTCCTGCACGGCGAGCACGCGTTCGTAAAGCTCGGATGCGAGACGGCGTACTTGCTCGGCGCTCTCGGCCAGTTGGTGCTGGCGCCAGTCGTAGCTGATGCCTTTTAACACGCTAATGAGCGTGGCGGGAGTGGCCAACAGCACCTGGCGAGCGATGGCGTCGTCCAACAGCGCCGGGTTGACCTCGAGTGCGGCGCCGAGAAAATGGTCACCGGGGAGAAACAGCACCACCAGTTCCGGCGAAGGCTGAAGCTGGCTCCAATAGGCTTTGGCGGCCAGTTTGTTGACGTGTTCGGCCACCTGCTGGGCGTGCCGTCTCAGGGCATCGCGGCGCGTGGTTTCATCAGCCGCCGAGGCGGCTTCCAGAAAGGCGGCGAGCGGCACTTTGGCATCTACGGCAATCGAGCGGCCTCCGGGTAAATTGACCACCATGTCCGGGCGCAAGCGGCCCGACTCGGAATCGAGGGTTTCCTGCTCGGTGAAATCGCAGTGCTTGACCAGGCCGGCCAGCTCAACCACGCGCCGCAGCGTTGTCTCACCCCAGCGGCCCCGCACCTGCGGCGCGCGCAGCGCGTTGGAAAGCGTCGAGGTTTCCCGCGCCAGGCCTTGAATCTGCTCTTGCAAGCTTCCGAAAATTCTCTGGCGTGCGCCTTCCATCTCCCGGCCCTGGGCTTCAATCCGCTGGATGGTTTCGTTCATCGCGCGCACCACTCCCGTGACGGCGGTCTGCTGCTGGGCGAGGTCTCCGCTGATCTGCGCGCGGACGGCTTCCAGAGTGACGCGCGCGGTTTCAAGAAACGCGGTCTGGCTGGAGCGCAGCGCCGTGTCGGAGAGAGACTGTATGGTCTCCTTGATCCTGGAAGCGGCTTCCTCGCTGGCGGCCAGGCGTGTCTCGGCCAACTGGCGGGCGGTATCGGCGCGCGCCAGCCGGCGATAAAGCAACAGCCAGGCCGTCACCGCGCCCACGACCCCTCCAGCGACGACCCAGGCCAGGGTCATCGCGGCATCCCCCCGTGATCCAGACGTTCCCAACTTCTTGTCAACCTATAAAGAACGTCTGGCACAGGGTCCTCGCCCTGCACCACGCCTTCGAGCACGCCTTGCGCGTTGCGCCACACCGCAAAATCGATAGGTTGGGCGAATTCCAGGCGCAAGGCGCCGGCTTCCACCAACCGGACGCCGGAGCCGGCCAGCGACACGAGTTTGCCGGAAGATGCCAGGCGGATGGCGAATACGCCCGTGGCACGAGCGTGCACCTTGGTTCCGCCGCAGTAAAAGGATTCGTCGATGGCATCGCCGGACGGGTCGCGTTCCCCCCGAGCCAGGATGCAGGTGCCGTCTGTAAGTTCAGCCAGGTCCGGGGGGTTGTCGTGCGGTGTGTGGGAACCGCGCAAGAATGCGGCGACGCTGGACGGTGTGGCATCCAGCCCCGCACCGGGCATCTCCCCCGCCGCCCCGGCCGTATCCCGCAGAAACGTGACGGTGCGCGAGCGGGCGGCTCGGCCGAGAAACTCGAATGTGGCTGGGGGTTCGTATTCGGTGTTCAGAAACACCAGCGCGCGATAGCGCTGCTCGCCATAGCGTACCCAGCCTTGTTTGCTGATATGCAAAGCCCCGGATTCGATTTCCGTTGACGGAATGATATCGGCGGGAAAGCCCTCGCGCCATAGGGCCTCGGCGAAGTCGATACCCAAATCGCCGAAGCGCGGTCCCAGCCAGTTGGCCGCCGCTGCATGGCCGAACACCACAGCCACCGGGCAGTCGCGCGGCGCCCGGCTGATGTAGTTGAGCAGGCGTATCCGGCGCCCGGCGCGCACGGCCGGGCTGGCAAGCAGGCGCAGATGCTCGCCGCCTAGCTTGGAGGGAAACAGTGGATGGAAATTCACGCGGCCGCCTGCGCGGGCGGCGCGCCACACTTCTTTGGCGTATGGCTCGACGTCCTGGTTGTAGTATTGGTTGTACCAGACTGCACCGCCCATCTTCTTGGCAAGCGACGTGCGCAAGGGGACCGGAAAATCCTCGTCAGTCTGCCCATAGTCGCGCGGCGCCCACCACCAGTCATACCCGTTCTTGAAGGCGTCGCCCGAGGGCATGATGCCCCATGTGGCATGCGTGCCAGTAAACGCCCGGGGGCCGAAAATGCGCTTCACATCGGCGTAATAAGCCCGCTCAATCTCGGCGTTGCGCTCGAGCAGCAAACGCGCGTAACGGTTGGCGGCCGCAATCCGCTGGCCATAAGAGCCGCCGGCGCCCGTCGCCATCAGCACGCAATCCCGCACCATGTCGGCGCCGCCCGCCTTGCGCCAAGCCTCGGCGAAAGCCGGCGAGTACCAGAAGTCCCCGCCGCGCGGGCCCGCGCCGTAAACCGGCGGGAAGCCCCACTCGTCCTTCAGAGCGCCATCCAGCGGCACGTCGCGGTATTGCTCGTAAATCGAGCGCTGGAAGGCGATGAGGGAGGGCGCAAACACGTCCGGGGTGCGGTGCTCGAAGGCGGCGGCCACAATGTAGCCCCCCGTACCGGGCAGCTTTACACGCACTTCGGAAGCCGATTCCAGCTCCGCGCGCACATGTTCGACCGCCTCCAGTTGGTTGCCGTCGCCGCGGCGGAACACCGCCAACAACTTTCCATTGAGCGCCTCATAGGATCCGCCGGGCGCGGTCATGTGATCGGATAGCACCAAAGGCCGCAACACGGCGGCGGTTTGCCCCGCTGGGGGCTCGACAATGCGCAGCATCCATTGCTGCTGATCCGGGTGCTGCCTGCCGAATGCGCCGCGCGCCAGCCGCACATCCAGGTCAAAGGCCACTCTCAGCCCGCGTGCGTGAGCGTAATCCACCGCGCGCTTGAGCTGGTCGTGCGTGGCCGGTTCGGTCACTTCGCGCGAGGGAACCCGCAAGCTGGTGGTGAGGAGCCCAAAGTCGGAATGATCCGCAATAAGATCCACAAACGCGCGGTACCCTTCGGGCTGGAACTCGGCTTCCAGCCAGAACCAGGCATAGATTTCCGGCGGTAGGCCGGGCGGTAAGCGGCGGGAAGCCGCAAGCAAGGGCGCCGCAAGAACTAACGAGATCAGAAATCTGTGCATGGGCTGATTATCCTATTATTGAGAGCGCGTGTGATGAACCCACCGGCTGCGCCCAAGAAACTCGACTTTTTGTTCTTCGATGCCGGCGGCGGCCATCGCAGCGCGGCCAACGCGCTGCGCGAGGTGATCGAGCGCCAGCGGCGCGAGTGGGAAATCCGTTTGGTGAATCTTCAGGAGCTGCTCGAACCGCTGGACGTTTTCCGCAAATTGACCGGCTTAAGGTTGGAAGACGTTTATAACCTGATGCTGAAGCGGGGATGGACGCTCGGCTCGCCGCAACTGACGCGCGGTATGCACCTGTTGATCCGGCTGTATCATTCGCGGCAAGTCCAGTTGCTCGAGCAACACTGGAAACGGAGCCGACCCCATCTGGTGGTTTCGTTGATCCCGAATTTCAACCGCGCCATTTTCGAGAGCCTGCGAAACGCCCTGCCGGCGGCGCCGATGGTCACCGTACTCACCGACCTGGCCGATTATCCGCCGCACTTCTGGCTGGAGCCGCAGGATCAATTCGTGATCTGCGGAACCGCCAAGGCCGTCGAGCAAGCCCATTCGATAGGCATTCCGGCGCGTAAGATTTTCCGCACCTCCGGCATGATCCTGAATCCTCGCTTCTATGAGGCTCCGTTTGAAGACCGCGCCGCAGGACGGCGCCGCTTGGGGCTTGAGCCCGGGCGCACAACGGCGATTGTGCTCTTCGGAGGGCAAGGCTCGTGGGTGATCGAAAAAATTGCGCGGAAACTGGATGCAGGCGCTGAAGGGCTGCAACTGATCCTGGTCTGCGGCCGCAATGAAAGGCTGGCGGCGCGGCTCCGATCGGTAAGATGGCGCATCCCGGTGCATGTGGAAGGGTTCACGGCCGAAGTGCCAGGCCTGATGCACCTGGCGGATTTCCTGATCGGCAAGCCCGGCCCCGGCAGCATCAGTGAGGCGCTGGCCATGAAGTTGCCGGTGATTGTGGAATGCAACGCCTGGACATTGCCTCAGGAACGCTATAACGCGGTCTGGATCCGGGAAAATGGCGTGGGCGAGGTGGTGCGAAACTTCCGGCGGATCGGGGAGGTGGTGCGCGAGTTTCTCGAACCCGCCCGCTTCGGCCGTTATCGTGCGAACGTGGCGGCCATCGAGAACCGCGCGGTATTTGAGATTCCGGAGATCCTCGCGCGGATCCTCCGGGAGCCAGCGCCGGCTCAGGCGGCTGGAAACAGCATCTGTTCGACGTAAGTTTCCTGGAAAGCGGGATCGGCGGCCAGGCTGATGTGCTCGGTCTTGCGCCTGACTTCACTGTGGAGTTCCGATTCCGCGGCAGGTGCGAAGAGCGCCATTTTGGCGCCCAGTAACGCCGTATTGCCCGCCGGTTCGATCTTGTCCAGCGGAAAATTCAGAAGCCCGATGCGGCGCGCGCTGGCCCGGTTGATGTAATTGCCGAAAGCTCCGGCCAGGTAGACTCGCGCCACATCGTCTGTGCTGGCCCCCAGCCGCGCCAGCAGGATCCGCACGCCGGCCGCAATGGCGCCTTTGGCCAGTTGCAGTTCGCGGATGTCGCTTTGGGTGAGGCGGACGGGAGTGGCAAGTTCCCAGGTCTGGCCATGTTTCAGCCGCCCCGCAGGGGAGATGATTTCCAGATCCAGGCCGGCAGCCACCGCGTCCACCAACCCGCTGCCGCATATTCCGCGCGGTTCCACACCTCCCATCACCTTACAGACAAGGCGTCCGTCTTCGACCGCCACCGCGGAGATGGCGCCCGACATGGCTCGCATCCCCATGCTGATACGCCCACCTTCGAACGCCGGACCGGCGGCGGTCGATGCGCAGATCATGCGGCCGCGATGGCCCGCCACGATTTCGCCGTTGGTTCCCAGGTCGATCAGCACCGCCAACTCCCCGCTCAAGTGCATCTTGGTGGCGACAATACCGGCCAGGATGTCACTGCCAACAAAGCTCCCCAGGCAAGGCAGAAAACGTACTGTGGCCTCCGGCGGCAGCTTCCAACCCAGCTCCCGGGCGGTGAACAGCACCAGCCCGTCGCCGGAGGTTTCAAACGGGGCGCGGGCCAGCCCGTCGAGCGGAAGACCACAGAACAGATGGTGCATGACCGTGTTGCCTACGATGGCCACATCACGGACCCGGTGGTGGTCCAACGGGTGGCTTTCCGCCAACTCGGCGGCCATGCGGCCGATCTCTTCCCGTATCAAATCCCGCAATTTTCCAGCTCCGCCGCTCACAGCAAGCTCCACACGGCTCATCACGTCGCCGCCATAGGCGGCTTGGGGGTTGAGCGCTGTGCGCACGGCGAGAACCCGCCCGGTTTCCAGATCGAGCAGTTGCGCGACCAGCGTCGTGGTGCCCAAGTCCACCGCCACGCCCAGCCCCGAAGCGGGAGTGAACTCGAAGACGCTTTCGTCGGTAAGGATCGTGGTTTCCCACTGCGCCACGTCCAGCGTTACAGGACCTTCCACGCGCGCGCGGCAGGCCAGCCGCCAGCCGGCCTCGATCTCTGCATCGCCCAGGATCCGGCGCTCCTCGGCCGTGGGCGCCAGGGCTCCGGAAATCACTTTCACCCGGCAACGCTTGCATTTGCCGCGGCCGCCGCAGGGGAACTCCACTCCGTGCGCGAACAGGAAATCCTGGAGCGCGGTTCCCGGTTCGACTTCCAGGGTCCGGCCCAGCGGCTCCAGTTCGACGCGGACGCTCATCGCGCGCCGAACTCCTTCACCGCGTCATACAGCGCCAGGATGTTGGCGGTTGGAGTGTTGGCTTGCAAGTTGTGGCACGGGGCGACAATGTAGCCCCGGCAAGCCGAGAAGATTCGAATGTTCTCGGCCACTTCGCGGCGCACGTCTTCCGGCGAGCCGAACGGCAGCGTATGCTGATTATCCACCGCGCCGTGGAAAACCAACTGGGGGCCGAAATCCCGCGCCAGAGCTTCGCGCTCCATCCCGCGGCAGCGCCACTGGATGGGGTTCAGAATGTCGATGCCGATTTCGATCAGCTCGGGAATCAGCGGACGGATAGCGCCGTCGTCATGATGGAAGACCTTGACGCCGTGCGAGTGAATCATTTCGGCCATCTTCAACATGCGCGGCTTTAGATGGCGGCGGAACGAACGAGGGCTCATCAACAGCGATTCCTGCGTGCCCAGATCTTCGGCCACGTAGACGATATCCACTAAGCCGGGGGCCGCCTTCAGAGTTCGTTCGATGACTTCGTAATGGATATGGAAGATGTGGTCCATGATGGCTTCGGCGATCGCCGGATTGGCCACCACATCCTCAAGCGCCTGTTCCATGCCACGTAGCCGGCAATAAAGATAGAAGGGTTCGTAACAGCCGCCCAAAATCGGATAGCCCGCCCAGGGCTCGCATTGAGCGGCGAAGC
>CAYSBM010000009.1:0-16242 GCA_964429095.1 uncultured Solibacteraceae bacterium
GTGCGGATCACGCAGTGACTCTACGGCGCGGGGATGTGGAAGCGGTCATCGTCGCCAACGAAGCCTACGGCGCCGAACACAAGAGAGGCTATAACGGTGTGGCTTCGCTCAAGCACAAGCGTCGCGGAGGCAACGTGTTTGTGCCTGCCTATTCGGGATTAAATTTCGAATTGATCTTTGATGGGACCAATGCCCCGCGCGAGGTGATGTTCGAACCGCGCCGCGCCCCCATGGAACTGCGTATTCTGGGCAAGAACACGGTCGAACTGTATCAGGCGCCGACACCCCATTGGAAGATGGAGAGCGCTACCCGGGTTTAACTAGAGCCCGGCGGCGTTGTGCATATGACCTTCGAATGCGTCCCGCGGGCCCCGGTGTTCAAATTCGGCTGGATCGGCTTGTTTTGGGCGAGCTATATCGACAAACCCGGAGCCGGAACCATTCACTTCTTGGGCCGCGAGCGCGGCGCGCGAGGCGAACGCTGGATCGAGGCGGCTTCGCCCTCGCACGGCGTGCAATCCACGCACCTTCCGGCGGGCGAGACGCGGGTGTTCCCGCGGGCGCCCGATTTCCCCGCCCACTGGATGGCGTTCAGCTTTTCCAACTACGAGTACACCCAGCCGTTCTATTTCGGCTTCAGCCGGGGGCTCGGCTTGCTGATGGAATTCCACCCCCGCGACCGGATTTGGTTCACGCAGTCACCTTCGGGCGGCGGCCCGGGCAACCCCGCCTGGGATTTTCAATATCACATTCCGAACTACAAGGTGGACACTGTTTATGGATTTCAGATGCGCCTGGCTTACGGCCCCTTCACGGGTCAAGAAGGAATGTTGAAGCTGCATGAAAAACTCGCCAGGCGGTGGAGGCAATAGATGAAACTGTACAGCGCTTGCGCCCTGGGCTTTCTGGGGGCGGTACTCGCGGGATGCGGCCCTTCGGCCGTCAAGCCGAGAACCCGCAGGGACAATTCCACATATACTTTGGTCACAGTCGACCCGGCGCACTTTCATGCCGCGCTGGTGCAAAAGGAGATGTACCCCGGCGTATCCAAGCAGGCCTTTGTTTACGCGCCGCTGGGAGGCGACCTGACAGCCCACCTGAACCGGATTGCGCTCTTTAACCAGCGTAAAGACAATCCCACCGCGTGGGAGTTGGACATCCGCACCGGTCCGGATTTCATGGAACGGATGCTCAAGGAAAAACCCGGCAACGTGGTTGTCTTCAGCGGGCGCAACCGCCTGAAGATGGACCGCATCGTGGCCTCGGTGAACGCCGGGCTGAACGTGCTGGCCGACAAACCGTGGATCCTGAAGTCCGAGGATCTGCCCAAGCTGCAATCGGCGCTCGATACGGCGGATGCGAAAAAGTTGATTGCCTACGACATTATGACCGAGCGCTTTGAGATCACCAGCATCCTCCAGCGGGCCCTGGTGAACGACAAATCAATTTTTGGCGAGATTGTGCCAGGCACCGCTGCTGAGCCGGGCGTTTACATGGAGAGCGTGCACCATTTGATGAAGACCGTGGCTGGCGTGCCGAGCCTGCGTCCTGCCTGGTTCTTCGATATCAAAGAGCAGGGCGAAGGGCTCTCGGATGTGGGTACGCACTTGGTGGATCTGGTGCAATGGACGCTTTGTCCTGAGCAGATGCTGGACTATCAGAAGGACATCCGGATTCTCGAAGGTAAACGCTGGCCCACGGTGTTGACCAAGGCCGACTTCCAGCGCGTGACCGGAGCGCCGGATTTCCCGGATTACCTGGCCGAATACGTCAAGGGCGATCATCTGGATTATTTCTGTAACAATACGGTGATCTACACCTTGCGCGGCGTGACGGTGAAGCTCGACGTGCTATGGCGTTATGAAGCGCCCGCCGGGACCGGCGACACGCACTTCGCCGTTTACCGAGGTTCGAAATCCCGGGTGGAAGTGCGCCAGGGCAAGGCCGAGAACTTCCGGCCCGAACTCTATCTAGTACCGGCGACGGCGGCGGCGAAAGCCGAATTGGCCGCGGCCGTCAAGAACAAGGTGGCCGAGTGGCAAACCCAGTGGCCCGGCGTCAGTGTCGAGGACACGGGGAAAGAATTCAAATTCTTGATCCCGGACAACTACCGCGTGGGTCACGAAGCGCACTTCGGACAGGTGGCCAGACAGTTTTTCGGTTATCTGAAAGATCCAAAGACCCTGCCGGCGTGGGAGAAGCCCTTCATGCTGGCCAAGTATTACGTTTCCACGAAAGGAACCGAAATCGGTCACAAGAAGTAGCCGGGAGCAAGGAGGCGCGATATGCCGTCCCGCAGGAGCTTTCTTGCGCAAAGCGCAGGGCCTTTGATCTGGGTGCGGGCAGCCGCCAGGCCGCGTCCCAACATATTGTGGATCTCGTGCGAGGACACCGGCCCGCAACTAGGCTGTTACGGCGACGCCCACGCCGTCACGCCGACACTCGACCGCCTGGCCTCCGGGGGTGTGCGTTACACCCGCGCCCATACGGTGGCCGGTGTATGCGCGCCCAGCCGCTCCGGCATCATCACCGGCATGTACCCTTCGACGCTCGGCTCGCACTACATGCGGTGCCGAATTCAACTGCCGCCCGAGGTGCGTTGTTTTCCCGAGTATCTGAGAGAGGCGGGCTATTACTGCACCAACAACGTTAAGACCGATTACAATTTTCCTCCTCCGTCTGGGACCTGGGACGAATCGAGTGAGAAAGCGCATTGGCGCAAGCGTGCGCCGGGTCAGCCTTTCTTCTCGGTTTTCAACATCGTTTGCACACACGAGGGTCAAGTACGGTTACGCGGGGCGGCTTACCAGGCGCTCATTGCGCGCTTGAGGTCCTCCGAGCGGCAGAATCCGGAGCGGCTGCCGTTGCCGCCTTATTATCCGGATACTCCTGAGTGCCGGCGGGACTGGGCGAATTACTACGAGCTGGTTACGGCCATGGATTACCAGGCCGGCGACTTGCTACGGCAGTTGGAGGCGGACGGCCTGCTGGAGGACACCATTGTATTCTTCTGGGGTGACCACGGCCCGGGGTTGCCGCGCGCCAAGCGCTGGCTATACGAAGCCAGCACCCATGTGCCGCTCATCGTGCGCATACCGGAGAAGTTCCGGCTTCCCGGGCAGTGCCAGCCAGGGTCGGCTGATCCGCGTCTGGTAAGTTTCATCGATCTGGGGCCCACGGTGTTAAATCTGGCCGGCGTTGAGCCGCCTTCGCACATGCAAGGGCAGCCGTTTTTGGGCGCAAACTTGCCTCCGCCGCGGCGTTATATCTTCGGCGCACGCGACCGTATGGATGAGCGCTACGACTTGATCCGCGCCGTCTCGGACGGCCGCTACCGTTACATCCGGAACTTCGAGCCGTGGACTCCCTGGGCGCAGCCGCTCACCTACGCTGAACAGGGCAACATTCTGAAGCAGATGCGGCGCCTGCACGCGACCGGCCAGTTAAAGGGCCCGGCGCTGGAGTTTATGGCCCCGGGCAAACCGGTTGAAGAGCTTTACGACGTCCAGACTGACCCGTGGTGCATTCATAACCTGGCCGGGCTAAAGCAGCACCGCGGCGCGCAGATGCGCCTCAGCCAGGTGCTAGACAATTGGATGTTGGAGACCCGCGACTTGGGGCTGATTCCGGAACCAGTGGTCGCCGAACGCGGCGCACGCCTGGGGTCGCGCTATGCCATCTTGCGCCAGCCAGGGGCCGGGCAATATCTGAAGCGTCTGCGCCAAGTGGTAGAAAAGGCCAACCGCAGGGCGCCGGCCCGCGCCTTCGACCTTGAATTACGCGATCCGGATGAGGCAATCCGCTACTGGGCGGTCTGCGGTCTGGCGCACGGGCGTGAGAAGCCCGTGGCGCGCCTGCGGGAAGCGATGAAGGATGAGGCCGGCGTGGTGCGCGTGGCCGCGGCGCAGGCGGTAGGGGACAAGGACGCGGTGGCGCTGCTCGAAAAGGAGTTGGCGAGCCCCAACGAGTGGTTGCGGCTGCGGGCCGCCATTGCGCTGGACGAGCTGGGTGTGGAAAGCGATGTGCTTAGAAAAGCGGCCGGAGACGCCAATGAATATGTACGCCGCGTCGCCGCCCACGCCGCTATGGGAAAATAAGAAGCGATGATCCGCCGTTTCCTTTGCATAGCCGCCCTTTGCGGGCTGGGGGCGCTGGCAGCCAGCTTGCCCCGCAAAGCGCCCGAATTTGTCATTAAGCTGCCTGATGGCGGCCAGAAGTTGCTTAGCCAGTATCGTGGCAAGGTTGTAGTGCTGGAGTTCTTGCTTACCACCTGCCCGCACTGCAAGGATACCAGCCGCATCATGAACCGTCTGCAAGCTGATTACGCCTCGCGCGGGTTGGTGTGTCTGGGAGTGGCGATCAACGACGACGCGCCGTATAAGATTCCGGCCTATGTCCTGGAAACCGGCGCCAGATTCCTGGTGGGATACGCAGATCGCGACCCCTCCCTGGCCCTGCTACAGCACCCCCCCAACAAGACTTTTATGGTCCCCAGGCTGGTGTTCATCGACCGGACTGGTATGATACGCGCCGACCGTGGCGGCGGCAATGACGACGAGTTCTTCAAGAACGAAGAAAAGACCATGCGGTCCATCGTTGAACCGCTGCTTGGCCCGGCGCGGAGGCTAGTCTCCAAACACAAGTAAGCGGTTCCCCTGTCTGGCAGAATGGACCAAGCCGGTATGACGGCGCGACGGCATGTTCAAACGATCCTGCTGGCGGCGTTGTCCTTGGTGGCCTTGCGGGGCGAGGTGCGTATAAAGCCGGGCAAGGAGTGCGTAGAGATCGAAGTTCATCAGACCCCATTCGCTACGCTCCAGTTCGGCAGACAGGCGGGCAAACCGTTTCTGCATCCAGTGCGGACTGCGAGCGGCAAGGTGGTTACGCGCGGGTTGACCGGGAATACGGCGCCCGCCCTGGCAGGAGTCTGGGTCGGACTTCGGAGCTTGAACGGGGTGGACTACTGGGAGACGGATGATCCTTCGCGGCCGGGCAGGAAAGCCGGAGCCGTGGTGCTCAACGAGATTGGCAGCATCCTTCAGGGCCTCGAACAAAGCTCGTTTTCGTTCACGGCGGACTGGCTGGATCCGGATGGCGCGGTGGGGATCGCGGAGACGCGTACGTTGACCTTTTCCACCGGCCCTGACGATTCCCGCGCTATCGACATCGACCTGCGTCTGGAGCCGCGCCGCCGCGTCGAAATCGCCGATCGTGCGGCGGGCCTACTGGGCTTACGTCTCAGCGAGCCTTTCGAAGAACAAAACGGCGGCCGGCCGCGCATTCTTAGCTGGGATGCCGGAGCGGATGCGGTCACCGGCAAGCGTTCCCCGTGGCTTGAATACATGACCATTTTGCAGGGTGAACGCGTGGGCGTGCTGGTGATGGACCACCCGCACAACCACAACTTCCCTACGCGGTGGAAGGTGCGTCCTATTGCGTCGATTTTCGCGACGCCGTTTGCCGAACTGGACTATTACAACGAAGCTCCGCTCAAAGGTCTGGCGCCCAAGACCGCGCGCGATGCGGGTGTGACACTCGAAAAGGGTGAGCAGATGCGTTTCCGCTACCGCATTGTGGTTCACCCCTCGACCTTTGACATTCATGAGGCATGGCGCGATTTTTGCCAGCAACGCTGGGACCGGCGGTAGGAGCGCCCCGCCGAGGTCCGGGTCAACCGGTCCCGGGGGTGGTTTTCCTCTGCCGGAGCAACTGTTCCAGGCGCTCGGCGATGCGCTTCTCGCTGCCGCGATCCGTGGGGAAGTAGTAGCGGCGGCCGGCCAGTGAGGGGGGCAGGCACTCCATGGTGGTCAGGGCGTCTTTGAATTGGTGCGCGTGCTGGTAGCCGTTGCCATAGCCCCATTCTTTCATGGAGCGCGTGACGGGATTGCGCAGGTGCAGCGGAACCGGCTCAGCCATGGTGTCCCGCACATCTTGCTGCGCCTTGTTGAGAGCTTGGTAGGCGGCGTCGGATTTGGGCGCCAGCGCCAGATAAATCGTGGCCTGCGCAAGCGCCAGGTCGCCTTCCGGCGAGCCTAAGAAGTGCACGGCTTGCATCGCGGCCACGGTTTGCTCCAACGCCCGCGGCTCGGCAAGGCCGATATCCTCG
This sequence comes from uncultured Solibacteraceae bacterium, assembly GCA_964429095.1. Taxonomy (GTDB): domain Bacteria; phylum Acidobacteriota; class Terriglobia; order Bryobacterales; family Bryobacteraceae; genus JAJFUV01. The sequence goes on from CAYSBM010000009.1 coordinate 6,107, forward strand.
ATAGACATGCGGATCAGGCGGCGGGCGAGGTACAACCGGTCTTCGCCGGCCTCCAGCATGCGGGCCAGCCAATATAGGGCGGCGTCCACTTCGCTGGAGCGTACGCTCTTGTGGAGGGCGCTGATCAGGTTGTAATGCTCCTCCCCGCTCTTGTCATAAAGCAGGACTTTGCGCTCGATGGCGTCCTCAATTGCCTGGCGCGAAAGCAGGCCGCCGCTTGAGGCCGCCGCGGCCAACTCCAGGATGTTGTAGGCGGCGCGGGCGTCGCCGCCGGCGTAAATGGCGATCTGCTCAAGCAGTTCGTCCGGCGCTGTCAGACCCAGTGCACCCAAGCCGCGCTCGGTGTCGGCCAGCGCGCGCCGCAGCAAGGTCGCAATCTCCTCGGGTGTGAGCGCGCGCAGAGAGTACACCTTGGCGCGGGACAGCAGCGCCGAGATCACCTCAAAAGAAGGATTTTCGGTCGTAGCGCCGATTAGCGTGATATCGCCCCGTTCGACATAGGGCAGGAAAGCATCCTGTTGCGCTTTGTTGAAACGGTGAATTTCGTCTACAAACAGAAGCGTGCGGCGGCCCATGCGGCGGTTGCGCTCGGCCCCGGCCATCACCTCCTTAATTTCCTTGATTCCGCTCAGTACGGCGCTGAAGGGCACGAAATCGCACTTGGTGAGTTTGGCAATAATGCGCGCCAGCGTGGTCTTACCCACGCCGGGCGGTCCCCAAAGAATGATCGAGGTAAGCTGATCGCGTTCAATCAGCACCCGCAACGGCTTACCGGGAGCCAGGATGTCCTCCTGGCCCACAAATTCTTCCAGCGGCTCCGGGCGCATTCGGTTGGCCGGCGTTTCGGGCGGCGTGGCATCGAACAGGCTCACGGGCGCAACGTCCTCTGGCGGCTGGCCTCGTAAAGGATGACGGCTGCGGCGACAGCGGCGTTCAGTGATTCGACACCCGACGTCGGGATGCGCAAATCAATCGCCGCGGAGCGCAACGTCTGGCTCACTCCGTGTCCCTCGCTACCGATGATGACCGCCGCGCGCCGTGTCAGATCCACCTCGTTGAGCCGTTTCTTGCCGTCAGGTTGGGCGGCATAAACGTCCAGGCGCTTCTGTTCTACGGCGGCGCGCGCCAGGGCCGCGTCCAGGCCCGTCACCAGAGGCATACGAAAAACCGAGCCCGCCGAGGCGCGCAGCGTCTTGGGGTTGTAAGGGCTGACGGCGCCTTTGAGGAAAACCACTCCCGTGGCTCCGAAGGCTTCCGCTGTGCGGAGGATCGTGCCGGCGTTGCCGGGGTCCTGTATGCCGTCCAAGATCACCACCAGCGATTGGGCGCGGAACAACTGTTCGAGCGTCCAGGATGGCGGGCGCACCAGCGCCATAACGCCCTGGCTGGATTCGGTGGCCGATAGTGCGTTGAAAAGGGCATCCGGCAGCACGAACAAGCGCAGGGCGCGAAGCCCCTTTACGTGGCCTTCGACGGCGGTGCGCACCGAAGCCGCCGCCAGCACAGCCCTCACCGGGCAATCGCTCCGCAGTGCTTCTTCAAGCAGGTGGAAAGTCTCGGCCACGGCGCAGCCGTCCTCGGTGAGCGTTCCGCGAACAACAGCGCGCCGGACGTCCTTCAGCAGGGGATTGCGCGGGCTGGTAAGAACTTCGATTTTCGCCATGATATAGGCTGTAATAGGATTATTGGACGTTTCGCGTCCGGGCGCAACATATGAGACGGGGGATCCTGATTTTGGCGGCGGCTGTGGTGACGCTGGCGGCCTGGCTGGGGTACATCGCTTTGCTGATCCGCGAACAGTCGGCCGCCGACGAGGCGCAGCCCGCCGACGTGATCGTCGGGCTGGGCGCAGCCGAGTACCGCGGCAAGCCTTCCCCTGTGCTGCGCGCCCGCCTGGAGCACGCGCTCGATCTGTACCGCCGCGGATTGGCGCCGCGCATTCTAACCACGGGGGGCGCCGGCGGCGATCCCGTCTTTACCGAGGCTGAGGTAGGACGCGCCTGGCTCATCCAGCACGGAGTGCCCTCGGAAGCGATCATCGTCGAGCAGGAAGGTGAGAGCACCGCGCACAGCCTCTACGCGGTGGCGGAAATCATGCGGCGCATGGGACTTCGTTCCTGCGTGGTGGTCAGCGACGGGTACCACATTTACCGGGTGAAGCGTATGCTGGCTGGGCGCGGCGTGACCGTCTACGGGTCGCCCCGGCCCAACGATCCACGCCGCACCCGGAGACTCTGGTGGTTGTACTTGCGCCAGGCGGTTGGAAGTCTGCTCTGGGAGTTGGGGATCAATATTTGAACGCCGCAGCGGCCGCCGCTGAGTTTATGGTTGGTCGCGGAACGGGCGGTTACAACTTCAGCAACTCGCGCAACCGGCGGGTCTGCACGCGGCTCACTGGGATCTCGGTCTGCTTCTTGTCGTCCATGCGTAGTTGGTAGGTGGACTTGAACCAGGGGATGATTTCCTTGATCCGGTGAACGTTGACCAGGTAGGAGCGGTGCACCCGCCAGAAGACGTTGGGGTCCAGATTCGATTGCAATTCCTCGAGGGTGCGGTAATTAGACTGGCCTTCGAGCGAAGTGGTGACAATCGTGATCAAGCCGTCCTCGATGGTGGCGTAGACCACGTCCTGGGCGTCAACGACAAAATTCCGGTTGGCCGCCCGCACGAGCAATTTACTGCGTATCTGGCCCGAACGCCCTGCCAGGGCGGGCATTTGCTGAGCCGCGTCGGCGGCTTCGGCCCGTCCCTTTTCTTCAATAGCCCGGCGCGCGCGTTCCAGCGCCAGGGCCAGCCGGTCTTTCTCGACCGGCTTCAGCAGATAGTCCATGGCCTCTACGCGGAACGCCTCCACCGCGTATTGATCATAGGCCGTAGCCAGGATGAAATGCGGCAGGCGCTCACGGGTTTCCCTGAGCTTGCGGATGACCCCCAGACCATCCAGTCCGGGCATCTGGACGTCCAAGAAGACCAATTCGGGGTCGAGTTCCTCGATCAACTCTATGGCCTCAATACCGTTGCTGGCCGTGCCCACGATTTCCACATCCGGGAACTCTTTGAGCAGGTAAGCCAATTCGTCCAGCGCCAGCCGCTCGTCATCCACCAGCACGGCGGTTATGGTCGACGTCGCGCGAACCGTCATGAAGTGTTAGTATAACATCTGGGAAACATTGGCTTTGTTTGCCAGATAAGGAGATGGAATTTGCCCACAAGAGATAACGTCCGTATCGCACCGGCGGAAGGCAAACTGGGAGTGCTCATACCAGGCATCGGCGCGGTATCCACCACGTTTATGGCAGGGGTCGAGGCTGTCAAACGGGGCCTTGGCAAGCCGATCGGCTCTCTCACTCAGATGGCCACGATCCGCCTAGGGAAACGCACGGATGGCCGCAGCCCTTATATTAAGGATTTTGTACCCCTGGCCAAGCTCGAGGATTTGGTCTTTGGCGGCTGGGACATTTTTGAGGACAGCGCCTACGAGGCGGCTTTGAAAGCCGGCGTGCTGGATGCGGGACTGCTTGGAAAGGTCAAGGAGCCGCTGTCGGCCGTGAAGCCGATGAAAGCGGTTTTCGACCAGGAATACGTCAAGCGTATTCACGGCCCGAACGTAAAGCAAGCCGCCACCCTCATGGAAAAGGCCGAGATGCTGATGGCCGACATTGAGAGTTTCCGCCGCAACTCCGCCGCCTCGCGCTTGATCATGATCTGGTGTGGATCGACCGAGGGCTTCCACAAACCGGCGGCGGTTCACCAAAGCTTGGCGGCGTTTGAAGAGGGCCTATGCAAGAACGACGCCGACATCGCTCCCAGCCAGATTTACGCCTACGCAGCCCTGAAGTGCGGCGTTCCGTTCGCCAACGGCGCCCCCAATCTGACCCATGACATTCCGGCGCTGCTTGATTTGGCCCGCCAGCGGCAGATTCCTATTTGTGGAAAGGACTTCAAGACCGGGCAGACGTTCATGAAAACCTTGATCGCCCCAGGTTTGAAAGCGCGCATGCTCGGCTTGCATGGCTGGTATTCCACCAATATCCTCGGCAACCGGGACGGCGAAGTGCTGGACGATCCCGGCAGCTTCAAGAGCAAGGAGGAAACCAAGCTTTCCGTGCTTGATCAGATCCTCCAGCCGGAACTTTACCCCGATCTTTACAAGGACTTCCACCATGTGGTGCGGATCAATTACTATCCACCTCGCGGCGATGCCAAGGAAGGTTGGGATAACATTGACATCTTCGGGTGGCTGGGCTACCCGATGCAAATCAAGGTGAACTTCCTGTGCCGGGATTCCATCCTGGCGGCCCCCATCGTGCTGGACTTGGTGCTGTTGCTGGATCTGGCGCAGCGGGCTGGCATGAAAGGGATTCAGGAGTGGCTGTCGTTCTACTTCAAGGCGCCCATGACGGCCCCGGGGCTGTATCCGGAGCACGACATTTTCATCCAGCTCATGAAACTGATGATCACGTTGCGTTGGATGCGGGGAGAGGATCTTATCACGCACCTCGGCCTCGAGTATTACGACTAGAAGACGGGCGCGTGCGCCCGGTTGCGAACACGGCTCGACGGAATCCATGAAAGTTGTCATCATCGGCGGCACGACATTTATCGGAAGACTCTTGGTGCCCGAATTGCTGAAAGCCGGCCACGAAGTCAGCGTGCTGCACCGTAAGGCGGAGCACGATTTCGGCCGCAAGGTGGCCAACATCCAGTGCGACCGCAAGGACCCCGCCGCTTTGCGCTGCGCGCTCGGTGAAGGCAAGTTTGAGGTCGTTTTTGACAACGCCTACGACTGGGAACGCGGCACCACGGCGGCGGATGTGGAAGCCGCGGCCCGGGCGGCGGGGGACCGGCTCCGGCGCTATGTGTTCATGTCCAGTGTGGCGGCCTACGGTGACGGCCTGAACCACCACGAAGGCGATGCGCTGGCTCCCGACGACCATCCCGACGGGTATGTGCGCAACAAGGCCACCAGCGAGCGGCTGCTGTTCCGCATGCACCAGCGATGCGGTTTTCCGGTGGTGACTCTGCGCCCACCGTTCATTTACGGCTGCGGCAATCCCTATTACCGCGAGGCCTTTTTCTGGGACCGGTTGCGCGACGGCCGCCCCATTATCCTGCCCGGCGACGGGCGCCGCCTGATGCAGTTCGTCTATGTGAAGGATTTGGTATGGGCTTGTCTGAAGGTGATGGATCACCCTTCGGTGGTAAGCCATGCATTCAACATCGCCAATCCGCGGCCAGTGACTCAAACCGAGGCGGTTCTGGCCTTCGCCGAGGCGGCCGGTAAGAAGGTGAACATCGTCCGCATCCCACGTGAGCGGATCCTTCGCGCCGGGGGGCACCCCATGGGGCCCCTGTTCTATTTCGGGGAGTATTTTGACGTTCCGCCCATCACGCAGGTGGTCACCAAAGCGCAGCGCGTGCTGGGCTTTAAGCCCACCGATTTCGCCCGGGGGCTGAAAGAAACCTACCGGGGCTACTTGCGCAACCAGAACCGGCGCCGGCCGGATTACGCGTTCGAAGACGCCTTGCTCGCCCGTGCGCAGGTCGCGGTCGGTGCGTAGGCGATGCCCGTGTCACCGCCGGTGCCAGCCCGCGTCGCTGAGGACTTCCCTGGCGGCTTTGGCGGTGTTGGCGTGGATGGTGACGGTATCGTTCACATCGTAGGCGTAGCCGCCGGCCAGCGTCACTACTACCGGGGCGCCGTAACGCAGGGCGGATTCGAACACAATGCGGTCGCGTTCCTTTAAGCCCTCGATGGTCAACCCTAACCCGCCGAGCTGATCCTCAATATAGGGGTCCGCCCCTGCCACATAGGCCACCAAATTGGGCCGGAAAGCGGCCACGGCTGTCGAGTAGGCGTCGCGCAAACTGATCAGATACTGTTCGTCGCCGATGCCGTCTTCCAGGTGGATGTCGATATCGGATGGCGGCTTTTCGGCCGGGTAATTGTTGAACTGGTGCAAGGAGATGGTAAGAACGTTCTTGTCACCGGCAAAGATGGCGGCCGTGCCGTTTCCGTGATGGTTGTCACAGTCGATTACCAGCGCTCGTTCAATCGCACCTAGCTGTTGCAGGCGCCGGATGGCGACCGCAATGTCGTTGATGGCGCAGAAACCTTCGCCGTGACCGGCGAAGGCATGATGGAACCCGCCGCCCAAGTTGAAGCCGATACGGTCGCGCAAGGCCAGCCGCGCAGCCAGCGTCGTACCGCCGGCGGCGAGAATGAAACCTTGGACCATCCGGCGTGAGTAGGGAAGTTCCAGCCGCAGAATCTCCTGGTAGGTCAATGTTCCGTTCTTGAGCCGGATCACCCAATCGGCGTCATGCGCCAGCATGAGGTCCTCTGCGGAAGCCGGTTCGGGAGCGATGAAATCCTCTTCGGAGGCGAAGCCTTCCGCCAGCAGACGTTCGCGCAGCAGGCGGTACTTATGTGAGGGGAAGATATGATTACGCAGGTTCAGGTCGTAGCCATCGCTGTAGACCAGCCGGAAAGGCAGCAGGCGGGGCATAACCTCAAGCCATCTGGCCGCCGCCTTCGGCTTGCAGCGCAGTGATGAGCGCCACGCTGTAGACGTCTTCGGCCGAGCAGCCCCGCGACAGGTCGTTGGCAGGTTTGGACAGCCCTTGCAGGATGGGGCCGTAAGCCGCCGCCCCGCACATGCACTCCAGCATTTTGTAGCCGATGTTGCCCGCGGCGAGGTTGGGGAAGATAAGGGTGTTGGCGTGGCCGGCGACCGTGGAGCCTGGCGCCTTCGCCTGACCAATCTCGTGCACAATGGCGGCGTCCAACTGCAATTCGCCGTCGACATGGAGTTCCGGCGAACGCTCGCGGATGATGCGCAGAGCCTCCACAACCTTGGCGACCTCTCTATGACTGGCGCTGCCCTTGGTGGAAAAGGAAAGTAGGGCGACAGCTGGCTCAACACCCAGCAAGGCGCGCGCGCTGGCGGCCGTCGTGATGGCGATGTCGGCCAGTTGGACCGGGGACGGGTCCACCACGATGCCGCAGTCGGCCATAACGAGCTGCCCGCGGTTGCCGACGCTTTCGTTGTGGAGGCACATCAAGAAGAAACTTGAGGCTGTGCGCAGCCTGGGTGGGGTGCCGATGGTTTGCAGCGCGGCGCGGGCTACCTCGGCCGTGCTGTAAGTGGCTCCGCTCACGCAACCGTCCGCGTCGCCGGCGGCGACCATAAGCGGCGCCAGGTACAAAGGCTGCCGCGCCAGCGCTGCCGCCTCCATAAGCGTGATCCCCTTGGAGCGGCGCCGCTCGTAGTAGAGCCGGGCGTACTTTTCCAGATCCATGGCGCCGGGTTCAGGCAGGATGGGCTCGACGAGGCCTTGCGCCGCCAGCCGTCCGGCTGCCGCCTGGATTCGCGGATCCTGGACTTCGGGGAAGACAATACGTTTTCTGGGCCGCATGCGCCGCAGGCGATCTTCCGCCAACTCAATGAACGCGGCTGCGGACGCGGGCAAGGACATAAATTGTATTGTACAGAACCCCGTCAGGCGGGCTGCGCCGGCTCAAACAGCGGCGCTTGCCCGTGCTTCAAGTATGCACCGCGCCGTGTCGCGGGCGATCAAGAGTTCTTCGTTGGTGGGGATCACCCAGACAACCGCTTGGGCGTCGGCGGCGCTGATCCCGGCCTCGATGCCCACGGCGGCACGGTTCTTCTCTGGGTCGATACGAATGCCCAGCGCATCCAGTCCCGCGCAGGACAGTTCGCGTACCAGGGGCTGGTGTTCGCCGATGCCGCCGGTGAACACGATGGCGTCGGCGCCATTCAAGACGCCGAAGTAGGCCGAGATATATTTTTTCAGGCGGTAACAAAAGGCGCTGATAGCCAAGGCCGCGCGGGCGTCTCCCTGCTGGCGCGCGGACACTAAGGTGCGCATGTCGTTGGAGATGCCCGATATTCCCAGCAGCCCGCTTCGCCAGTTCAACACCGCATCGGTTTCTGGGATGCCGAGGTTCTCGCGCGCCATCAAGTAGAGAATTACGGCCGGGTCGACATCGCCGCAACGTGTGCCCATCAGCAGCCCCTCCAGGGGCGTAAAACCCATCGAGGTGTCCACGGACCGGCCGCCTTTTACCGCGCAGATGGAACACCCGTTGCCTAGGTGGCAGGTGATGAGCTTCAGTGACGAGACCGGGACACCCCGGATTTCCGCAAAGCGTTGGCTAACGTAGCGGTGCGATGTGCCGTGGAAGCCATAACGGCGGATACGGTAGCGCAGGTAATATTCGTGGGGAAGGCCATAGACGTAGGCTTCCGGCGGCATGGTCTGGTGGAACGCTGTGTCGAAGACGGCCACTTGCACTGCTTGCGGCAACAGCGCCTGGGCGGCGTGGTAGCCTCGCAACTGCGCCGGATTGTGCAGAGGCGCCAGCTCAATGGTTTCCTTGATGGCCTCCTCCACCGCCGGCGTGATGACCACTGAACAGCTAAGCTTCTCTCCACCATGCACCACACGGTGCCCCACTCCTTGGATCTCCTCCGGGCTGCCTAAAGGTCCCGTCTGTGGGGCGCAAAAGACCTGAAGCGCTTCCTGGAGCGCTGCTTGGTGCTCGACCAGGGGCTTGCGATAGGTAAGCCGGCCAGCGGGCCCGTCATAAACCACCGCGGTCTCTCCGCTGCCCAGCCCTTCCACCTGAATGCGGGCCAGGGCCTTTTCCGGGGAGGTTTGAAAAAGTTGGCACTTAAGCGAGGAACTGCCGCAATTGACGACCAGAAGGATCATGTGCATGCAAGGTGCTGTGTTCCAGTATATGCGGTATTCACGCGGCGGCCGGGAGCCCTGGTAGCAATCTTTGCACTGGCGGGGGCGGCTTGCTAGGTTGTAGGGAAGTTCGCGACGTTTGCCGCATATAAAGGCAGACAAGCGTATGAGGATTGAGATCCTGTATTTTCCGGGTTGTCCAAACCATGAACCCGCGGTCCGCCGCGTGCGTGAGTTGGCTGCGCTGGAGGGGATCTCCGCCGAGATCCAGGAGATCAATGTGAGCGATGAGCAAACGGCCAGGGAACTGGATTTTCCCGGTTCGCCCACCATTCGCGTCAACGGCCTGGACATCGAGCCATCGGCGCGCGGAGCGAAGTTTTCCGGTTTTTGCTGCCGCCGTTACCCGGGCGGCTTGCCTTCCGAGGAGATGATCCGCGCCGCTTTCCGGGAGGCCTTGGGAGTCCAAGCTCGGCCGCGGGAGACCGCGGCATCCGATTGACGGCCGCTTGCGCGGGGGGTAGGCTAAAGGTGTGGGAATGCCCGCGACCCGATATGTGCCTTCGCGCCACTACTGGGTGGCCGGTGTGGCCGCCTGCGGGTTGACTGCTTTTTCGGCGTGGTGGGCCCTGCGATGGCCGCTGGCTGCCCTGGCGGCCCTGCTGCTGGCGGCGACCGCCGCCTTCGCCTTTTCGCTGGCTTTGCGGCCGCCCATCGAAATCTCCGAGAGACACCTGAAAATCGGCCGTAGGAAGATCCCGTGGGAGGATATCCGGCGATTGGACCGTGCCGGCTGGGTTTCGCCGCTGGTTATTCACATCACGCTTTACGATGACAGCCGTCTGCTACTGGTATACCCTGGCGATCTGGATTCGGCCAACAGTCTGCTGCGACACATGCGGCGTATGGCCTCGGAAGCGCTGATCGACGGCATTCCATATCGCGAATTCTGGGGGGAGATTCTGCCTCCCGCGCCGGAAACTCCCGCACCACAGAACAACACGGATACCTTTTTGCGCCCGGAGGACATGGCGGAAGTGGAGCGGTTGTTTCAGAGGCTCAAGTCTGTCGGTTATCTCGACCAGCGGAATTCATCCGACGAGAACAAGCTCGTGGTAGGATCCCGCCCCCGCCTGTTCAAACTACTCGTGATCGTCTGTCTCGTGGCGGGGACAGCTTACCTCAGCCGGATGGTATGGTTGCCGCTTCCGGCATGCCTGCTGGTTCGGGCCGAGGAACCTCAAGCGGCGGAAATAGCTGTGGTGCTGGCAGGCGATTTCTATGGCCATCGCATTCTCACCGCGGCTGACTTGGCCCGCCGGGGATATGTAAAGAGGGTCTTGGTGAGTGGTCCGGCGGGAGCTTATGGCCACTATGAGAGCGAACTGGCGATCGATTTCGCCGTGCGCCATGGCTCC
>CAYSBM010000009.1:16252-17982 GCA_964429095.1 uncultured Solibacteraceae bacterium
TCATTCCCATGCCGATTCTGCCGCTTTCCTCGCGGGAGGAAGCCCGGTTGGGGGTGGACGAACTGCGCCGCATGGGCGTGCATAAGTTCTTGGTAGTGACCAGCAATTACCACACCCGGCGCGCCGGTTCGGTATACCGGACGCTGGCGCGCGGTCTCGAATTTCATGTGGTGGCTGCGCCGGATGAACACTTCCGTTGCCGGGATTGGTGGCGGAGCCGGGAGGCCAGCAAGTTGCTGCTTCTGGAGTGGACGAAGACCATTGCCGGATGGATAGGCTTATAGAATGAGGGCATCCATTGCCACGCTCTGGCCATACGCCCGGCGTTATCGTGGAGCCATCCTGCGAGGGACGGGGGCGCTGGTGGTCAAGGATTTGTTTGGCGCCTCGTTGCCGCTGGTGATCGCCAGAGCGGTGGATTCGCTGGCTCACGGTTTCCGGCTGGAGGTGCTGTTGTGGCTGGCCGCGGCTTTGGCCGGCATTTCGGCCTTGAAGGGCCTGTTCCAGTACTGGATGCGCGTCATCTTGATCGGCGTAAGCCGCGACGTCGAGTACGATCTGCGCAACGACTTTTTTCAGCGCCTGATCTGGCTGTCGCCGGATTTCTTTTCCCGCTACCGCACCGGCGACATCATGGCGCGCGCCACCAACGACCTGAACGCGATTCGTATGATGGTTGGTCCGGGCGTCATGTACTGGTCGGAGACTGTCCTGACGTTCTTGCTGGCATTCGCCGTCATGGCGTGGGTGGACTGGCGGCTGACGCTGTTTGCCTTGCTTCCGGCGCCCGTGGTGAGCCTGGCCGTGGTGTTGTTCGGACGGCGCATCCATGACCGTTTCGAGAAGATCCAAACCATGTTCAGCCCGATCAGCAACCGCGCACAGGAAAATCTTTCCTCGGTGCGTGTGTTGCGCGCCTACGTGCAAGAGCAGGCCGAACTGGAGCAGTTCGAACGCTTGAACCGGGCCTATATCGCGGAGAACATACGGCTGGCGCGGATTTCCTCGCTCTTTCTTCCGCTGCTGCAATCCTTAATCGGGCTTACGTTCCTGATGGTTCTGTGGGCTGGCAGCGCCCGGTTGCTGAACGGCAGCATCACCATCGGCGGATTCGTTCTCTTCAATACTTACATGGGAATGCTGGTGTGGCCTATGATCGCCCTGGGTTGGGTGGTCAACCTGATGCAGCGCGGCAGAGCCTCCCTTGAACGTTTCAATGAAGTTCTTCAGGCGCGCCCCTCGATTGCGGCGCCGGCCAATCCGCACCCCCTGACCGGCGCCCGAGGCGAGATCCGTTTTTGCAACGTGACAGTACACTACCCCTCCGGCTGGGCGCTGCGCGGCATCGACATGGAGATCCCCGCGGGCGCCACAATCGCCGTGGTGGGACACACCGGCTCCGGCAAGACCACCCTGGTGAGCCTGATCCCCAGGCTGCTTGATCCTTTCGCAGGCCGAGTCTTGATTGACGGCATCGATTTGCGGGAGTGTGACCCCAGTCAGTTGCGCCGCCTGATCGGTTTCGTCCCCCAGGAGACGTTTCTGTTCAGCGCTACGCTGGCCGACAACATCGCTTTTGGCGTCCCGGAGGCGGCGCCGGAACGTATTCGCTGGGCGGCGGAAGCCGCGGGACTGGCGAGTGACATCGCCGGGTTCCCCAACGGTTACGCCACCGTGATCGGAGAGCGCGGCATCACGCTTTCTGGCGGCCAAAAGCAGCGCGTGGCCAT
>CAYSBM010000009.1:17992-20012 GCA_964429095.1 uncultured Solibacteraceae bacterium
ATCCTGGACGACGCTCTGTCAAGCGTCGATACCCTCACTGAGGAGTGCATCCTCAACCAGCTCGCCGGTGTGATGCAGGGGCGCACGACCATCCTTATCTCGCACCGCGTATCGACGGTGCGCAATGCCGGACGGATCTTTGTGCTGGATCATGGCGCAATCGTGGAGCAGGGCGCGCACGATGAGTTGCTTGCCGCCGGCGGCTATTACGCCGATCTCTATCAGAAGCAAATGATCGAAGAGGAGCTAGAAGCCATCTGACGCCCCTTGTCCCAGCAGGCAATGGGTTACAATCTGGCAAGCAAGTTCCGCCAGGAGATTTTCTATGATTCGAAGCATCTCACGGCGCGGTCTGCTGGCTGGCGCCCCTGCGCTGGCCGCCTCCGCACAGCGCCCCGCACGGCCCAAGATCGCTTGTATTGCTACAGTGGTTCACAAGCATTCCCATGCCCAGCACTTCATCGACCGGTTCCTGGAAGGCTACGGCTGGAACAGCACACATCACCATCCGCCCATGGACCTGGTGTCCCTTTATGTGGACCAGACCCCCAACAACGATTTGAGCCGCGACCGGGCGCGGCGTTTTCCCACGATGAAGATCTATCCCAGCGTGGCCGAAGCGCTCACGCTGGGCGGCAGCCGCCTCGCAGTGGACGGAGTGCTGCTCATCGGCGAACACGGCGAATATCCGCGCAATGAAAAGGGCCAGCACTTGTATCCGCGGTACGAGCTGTTTCAGAAAATCGTCGCGGTGTTCCGTTCCAGCGGCCGTGCCGCGCCGCTGTTCAATGACAAGCACCTGTCGTGGAAGTGGGAGTGGGCGAGGGAAATGTACGATACCTCGCGCGAGCTGGGCTTCGCCTTTATGGCCGGTTCAAGCCTCCCGGTTACCTGGCGCACTCCCTCGCTGGAGCTTGAATACGGCGCGTCGGTGCAGGAAGCCCTGTGCGTGGCTTATGGCGGGGTGGATAGCTACGACTTCCACGGGCTGGAGACGTTGCAGTGCATGGTCGAGCGGAGGCAGGGCGGCGAAACGGGCGTCGAGTGGGTGGAGGCGTACCGCGGCGACAGATTCTGGCAGGCCTGCGCGGAGAAACTCTTCCCCGTAGATCTGGTGGAAGCCGCGCTGTGCCGCAGCCATACGCTCCGGCCGGCTCGCGAGGGATTCAACCACGTTTTTCCCACTCTTGACGAGATGCGCCGTCTGGTGAAGGATCCGGTGGCTTACCGCTACCGCCACTCGGACGGCTTGATCTGTAGCATGCTTCTGCTGAACGGCTTGGTAGAGGATTTCAATTTCGCCGCGCGGATCCGGGGACGCGGCGAGCCGTTCTCCACTCAAATGTACTTGCCCATGCCGCCGGTGAGGACGACCCAGGCCAATTTTTTCAGCCCTTTGGTGAACCACATCGAAAACATGTTTCTTACCGGGCGGCCCAGTTATCCGGTGGAGCGCACGCTGCTCACCACCGGCCTGACGGCGGCCGGCGTCGAAAGCCTCTACCGCAATCAGGCGCGCGTTGCTACGCCCCATTTGGCCATCCGCTACCGCGCGCCCCGCGAATCGAAGTTCTGGAGGAGTTAATCCATGCAGCGCATCGCCATCATCACCACAGTGTGGAAGTACCTTTCCCATGCGCAGCATATCGGCGACCGGTTCCTGGTCGGCTATCCGAAGCAGGGACGCTGGCACAAGCCGGACATGAAGGTGGTTTCGCTTTATGTCGACCAGCATCCGGAAGGCGACCAAAGCGCCGCGCGCGCCCGCGAGTTCGGGTTTAGGATTTATCCCGACATCCCCTCAACCTTACGCTGCGGCACGGACAAGCTGGCGGTAGACGCCGTGCTTATTATTGGAGAACACGGCGACTACCCCCGCAACCGCCTCGGCCAGATTCTCTATCCGCGTTACGAGTTTTTTAAGCAATGCGTGGAGGTGTTTGAGCAGGACGGCCGCTCTGTGCCGGTTTACAACGACAAACATTTGAGTTACAGCTTTGAAAAAGCGAAATGGATGGTG
>CAYSBM010000009.1:20022-20849 GCA_964429095.1 uncultured Solibacteraceae bacterium
CCGCTTCGCGCCGTCGCAAGTGCGCATTCCTGGCCGGTTCGTCGCTGCCTGGCACTTGGCGGCTGCCGGATCTGGAATTGCCGCGCGGTTGCCGCCTCGGCGGCGCGCTGATGGTGGGTGTGGGCGGCTCCGACGCCATGGATTATCATGCGCTGGAGGCCATGCAGTGCATGGTCGAACGCCGCCAGGGAGGGGAGACGGGTGTGCGTGCAGTCCAGATGATCGAAGGCGAGGCCGTTTGGCGCGCCGCCGGTCAGGAGTTCTGGTCGCGGGAGTTGCTGGTGGCGGCGCTTTCGCGCAGCGATACGCCGCAGGGCCTGACGCTGGTTGACGGGCGCACCCAGGACTTGGTGGGCAGCGGTGAGTTGCAGAGGCTGGTCAAGAACCCTGCCGCTTACTTTATCGAATACCGGGACGGGTTGCGCACCACGTTGCTGATGCTCAACGGCGCGGTCGCAGACTTCAACTTTGCGGCCCGCGTCGAAGGGTTGGGCACGGTCTCGACGCAGTTTCTGCTTACACCGGTGCCGAAGGTGACTTTTTCGGCGTGCCTCGCGGCCAAAATTGAAGAGACCTTCCTCACCGGGAAAGCCCCCTATCCGGTGGAACGCACTTTGCTCGTGAGCGGGATCCTGGAAAGCTGTCTTCAGTCGCGCGCTGAAGGTGGCAAACGCCTGCTGACGCCCCACCTGGATGTCCGGTACCGGCCGCCCGTTGCGCCGCAGCACGCACGCCTGTGATTCGACCGCCTGCGCTCCCGGTCCACAGCGGCAAGGAGAGAAGATTTTTCGCTATTGTCTAGTAAGGGAGCTTGATGGATGCAAATT
>CAYSBM010000009.1:20859-21304 GCA_964429095.1 uncultured Solibacteraceae bacterium
GGCCGGGCCCGCCGGCGGGAAGGGAACCCGCCTTACTCCTTTGACCAAAGAACGGGCGAAACCGGCGGGGCCTTTTGGCGGCAAGTACCGCATCGTGGATTTCGTACTCAGCAACCTGATTAATTCCGGCATCTATTCCATATACGTTCTGACGCAATTCAAGAGCCAGTCGCTGTTGCAGCACCTGCGCGACGGGTGGCAATTCAGCGGTCTGCTGACCAGCCATTTCATCATTCCCGTGCCCGCCCAGATGCGCACGCCGGACGAAACCTGGTATCAAGGCACCGCCGACGCAATCTATCAGAATATCAACCTCATCGAACAGTCGGACCCGGACTTGGTCCTGATCTTCGGGGCGGATCACATCTACCGGATGAATATCCGGAGCATGATCGAGTATCACTTGCAGAAGAAGGCGGAAGTGACCGTGGCGGCCATTCCTGCG
>CAYSBM010000010.1:0-9844 GCA_964429095.1 uncultured Solibacteraceae bacterium
CGCGGGGCCGGCATCCCGCTGACCGAGTGGCTCGAGCAGGCTACTATCGACCGGCTGGTTCAGCGTACGCGCGACGGCGGAGCCGAGATCGTCAAGTATCTTAAGACCGGCAGCGCTTATTACGCGCCCTCAGCCGCTGTGGTCGAGATGGTCGAATCCATCCTGAAGGACAAAAAGAAGGTGTTGCCTTGCGCGGCTTACCTGGAAGGCGAGTATGGCTTCGATGGCGTGTTCGTGGGAGTGCCAGTGAAATTGGGTGTTGCGGGCGTCGAGCGGATCTACCAGGTGATGCTCAGCGAACCCGAGCAGGCCATGCTGGCCAAGAGCGCCGCCTCCGTGCAAGAACTGATCGACGTGCTGAAGAAAAAGATGGCATCCTGAAGGCTGCAAGGAGGAGCGGCGGGTAATGTCCACGCAAGCTGTGCAGCTTGTGAGCATCATTGTTTGCGTCCTGCTGGTGATCGTGATGATCTTGCGCCGCAAGGCGAAAGGCAGGGGGCAGCACGACGGCGAGTCATGAACTCTGCCGGCGTTAGGACCTCGTAAATATTGACAGCAGTCCACCCAGTGGGCCGGGGCGGCTGGGGTGTTCTTGCTTTCCGCTCAAAGCGGCGGCCAGGGCAGCCAAGCACTTGCCCACGCTCGAGCCGGGAGCCAGGGGCTTGCCTTCCATCAGCGATCGTTGCACCACCTCGTAGTCGCTCGGGATGGTCTGGAAAACGTCGATTTTGAGAGCCGTTTCGACGGCATTCTCCAACAAGCCGCACTCGCGTGCATACCGGTTCAAGATCAAACGCAAGCGCGCCCGCGGAATGCCGTTCGCCTCCAGATGCGTGATCGCGCGCTGGGCGGCGCCGAGCGCCGGTAGTTCGTTGGTGGTTATCAGAAGCACGGCGTCCGCCAGTTTTGCAACTGACAAGCTGAAGCTGGTGAATGGGCCGCTGGTGTCGGCGACCACCACATCATAGAGCCGCCGCCCGTATTCGATGATCACGGTGGCGTCCTGCGCTTCCTGCATCCCGTCGGCAGGATTTTCAGGGCTGAGCAGCACATCCATCCCTTGGTGGCGCGCGACCATCACTTTCCACAGATCCGCGTCCAGGGTGCTGGCGTGGCTTAAGGCGTCCACAAAGCTATAACTGGACTTCAACTTCAACAGAAAAGCCACTGTTCCAGTCAGCGGATCCAGATCGGCCAGCAACACCCTTTTGGCGCCCAGACGCTTTTGGTGCGCGGCCAGACTGCAAGCAATCGTGGTCGCCCCGCAGCCCCCCTTGACAGGTACGACGGCGAAGACCTTGCCGAGACCCTCGCGTCCCGGATACAGATCCGGATTCAGCTTGGCCAATTTTTCGGCGATGATCTGCAATTGGTCGGCAGTGAACGGCCGGATCATGAACTCGCTGGCGCCCTGGCGCAAGCTGCGCAAGATGGAGTCGGAATTGTCGTCGGCCAGCAAGGCCACAATCGCCACCGCCGGATCCACTGCCGCCAGTTCCGCCACCAGCCCCAGAGCGCGCTCCATGTCCGAGCACAGGTCCACAAAACAGATGGTCGTGCCGGGCGCTTGCAACACCTCGGTGGCGCTCACCATTGCAGGATGCGACTGTATGTGCTCCACGGTGAGCAGTGGCAATTTCTGAGCCAGCAACGGAGTGAGTTCCGCAGCCAGCGAGCGGTCGGCTGAAACGATTGCAGCGCGTGCTCCACTGGCCGGCTTGGCATGAGGCAACGATTTCGGCATTCTTTTGCGGCCTCGATGCGGGCCGCCAACCTCCTACATCGGCAGACCCTGCGGAAAACATGAGATTTCCGGCCCTTTGAAAGCACTAAAGCTATGCAAAGGCGCGCCGATAAGCCAGACGACCGCTGGCTTGTGCCTGCGGAGTTACGGATCGCCACATGGAAACTAGGAATTGCACATGGATCAGAATGACAAGCTAGCTGTGGGAGTTTGTGAGACTCAACCTGTTACTTGTGAAGGATTCAAACGCTTGCTGGAGGCAAGCGCGGACCTGGCGGTTATTTGGACCGCCAATTCGCTGGCGCTGGCCCATGAACTCACCCAGCGCTCGGCGCCCGCCGTGGTCGTCCTGGATAAAGCCTTCGGTCTCCAGGCTGTACTCGAGTGGGTGGGTAGCATTAGAAGCCAGCAAGGCGCCCCCAACATTTTGGTGTGGGGCAATACCATGAGCGAAGCCGAGGCGTTGCGTTTCCTGCAAGGCGGCGTCCGTGGCGTACTCTCCAAGACTGTCGAGCCTTCCAGCCTCCTGGCTTGTCTTAGATCGGTAGCCGCCGGTTCGTGTTGGATGGAGGAAAGCGTTTTTCGCGGCGTGCAACGAGCCGAACGCCGGACCCATTCCGAACTTACGCCGCGCGAACAGCAAGTCATGGAGTTGGTCGAACAAGGCCTGAAGAACAAAGACATCGCCCGTGAATTAGGCATCCGGCCCGGCACGGTCAAGATACACCTCAAACATATCTTTGAAAAAACAGGGGTTCGTGGGCGGTACGGGCTCGCTCTGACAGGACTGCGGGAAAAGGGGTTGCTGGCGCTGCCACGCATGTGACGGCAAGGGCCCGGCGGCGCGGCGCGTGCTATTCTGGGCGGTGTGACTGCCTTTGCGCGCGTGAGTTTGCTCTTGCTGCTGACGTGCGGGGCCTTTGCGCAAACGCCGGGTCTGCTCGAGGTTCTGAACGCAGAACTAAACCGTAATTACGCAATTCTAAAGGAGAAAGGCGATCCTCCGCCTTACTTTATCAGCTACTCCGCCACCGACATCGAGGCTTGCTCGATCACGGCCACAGGCGGCGCTCTGCTTGCCAATGAGCACCGGCGCAACCGCTACCTGGACGTGAGCGTCCGCGTGGGATCTCCGCAATTTGATAACTACCATCGCCTCCAAAATGAACGCCCGAGGTTCACTTCCGGAACGGCGATTGCCATCGACTACGCGCCCGAATCCATTCGCCACTGGGTCTGGCTGGAAACGGACCGCGTGTACCGCGCCGCCGCCGAACGTCTTATCAAGCTCCGCAGCTCCGCGCAAGTGAAATTGAGCGAAGATTCATCGGCTGATTTCTCGGAGGAAACGCCGGTTCAATTCGCGCAACCTCTCCCTCAACTGCGGTTTCCATCCGAGGAATGGGCTGCGCGCCTGCGTAAGTGGTCTGGTGGCTTCAACCGTTATCCTTTCCTGCTAGGCTCGGCGGTGGCGGTTGCGGCCCGCAGTGAGGGCAAGTACCTGGTTAGCACGGAAGGCAGGCGCCTGGCGCACGGACGCCTTTACATACAAGTCAGCGTGACGGCTCACGGTAAAGCAGCCGACGGCATGGATCTGGCTGCGCAGGAGACTATCGAGGTGGAGGATCCCTCCAAACCGCCCAAAGACAGCCTGGTTAGCGAGGCAGTTGACCGTGTGGCGGGTGGCGTCGAAAGGTTGCGGCATGCCCCGTTGGTTACCCCTTACGCGGGGCCGGCGATCTTGAGCGGCCGCGCAGCGGGCGTGTTCTTCCATGAAATTTTCGGTCATCGTATTGAAGGGCACCGGCAGAAAGACCCTGCCGAAGGCCAGACTTTCGCCCGCAGTGTGGGGAAGCCCGTTCTGCCCGAGTTTCTTTCGGTGGTTTTCGACCCCACTTTGCGCGAGTTCGGGAAAACGGTGTTGAATGGTTGGTACTTGTACGATGACGATGGGGTGGCGGCCCGCCGGACGCCGGTGGTAGAAAATGGAATCCTCAAGACGTTCCTAATGTCGCGGTCCCCCATTCCGGGTTTCGGCCATTCCAACGGGCACGGGCGCCGCCAACCCGGCGCCGAAGTGGTTTCGCGCCAGTCAAACCTTCTGGTGGAATCCAGCAAGCGGGTTCCTATGCGCCGCCTGCGCGAAATGCTGAGGGAGGAGATCCGCCACCAGAACAAGCCGTATGGGTTGTATTTTGAGCAAGTTGTGGGGGGCTACACCTCCACGGCGGCACAAGGCTTGCAGGCTTTCACGGTGATCCCGCTGATGGTCTACAGGGTGTTCGCCGACGGGCGCCCGGATGAACTGGTCCGGGGCGTGGACATCGTGGGAACACCGTTGGCGAGTTTTTCCAAGATTATTGCCACTTCGGACCGGGCTGAGGTCTTCAATGGCATCTGCGGAGCCGAATCCGGCAGCGTCCCGGGGGCCGCCGTACGCCCGGCGCTGCTGGTTTCCGAGCTCGAGGGGCAGAGAAAAGCCAGGGCCCAGGAGCGGCCTCCGCTTCTGCCCCCTCCGGGTGGGTCTCCATGATGCGCCACCGTGCAGTTGCCGCTGTGGTTCTGGCGCTGGCCGTAGGCCCATTGTCTGCGGCCGCCTCTGAAGATGCGCTGCTGGAGGCTATGCGGGCGGAACTAGACCGCTCGCGCGCGCTCAGAGTGGGAGATCTCGAGCCCCCGTACTATATCGAGTACACGGCGGAAGACATGACGATCTGCACCGCTTGGGCCTCTATGGGCGGCTTGCTGGATAGCCGGTTGGACCGTGCGCGGGCGAGCGCCGTTCAGGTGCGTGTGGGCAGCTACAAGTTCGATAATACCAATTACGCCGGCACCGATTTTTTCTCTCCGGGCCGGAATGATGCCGGACGTTTGGTGCTGGATGACGTTCCGCAACTGCTTCGCCGCCAGTTCTGGCTGGCCACCGACCGCGCTTACAAACGAGCACTGGAGGGCATCGCGCGCAAGCGGTCGGCTCTTCGTAACGTCTCCCAAGATGAGCAACTGGACGATTTCTCCCCGGCGCCGCCGCTCGTGCTGGTCCGCGAGCTCAGCGTGCGCAAGCCGGATCAAGAAGCCTGGAAAGAGCGTGTCCGCGCGCTGTCGGCGCTCGTGCGGTCGTATCCGGAAGTGCTCAATTCCGCTGTCGAGTTCCGAGACCTGCAAAACGCGCACTACTATGTCAACACCGAAGGCGCCAGGCTGCGTTTGCCGGAAACGCTTTCCTATCTGTGCATCCGGGCCCGGGGGCGGGCCGCCGACGGGAGCGAACTCTGGCACGCCGCCACCCTGATTTGGCGCTTTCCCTCCACTGGGCCTTCCGAGCAGGATCTTAAGGATGCGGTTGAACAGGTGGCGCGCGAACTGTCCGCCGCGGCGAGAGCGCCGGCGGCGGAGCCATATGCCGGCCCGGTGTTGTTTGAAGGCCGGGCCGCCGCACAGTTGTTTGCGGAGTTGGTGGGTCGCCAGGTGGTTCTCACGCGCCGGCCGGTGGCCGAACCGGGCTTGTCGCTGCCGGTTGCCGGAAGTGGACTTGAAAACCGGCTGGGCGCGCGGATTTTGCCTGAATGGATGGATGTGGTGGACGACGCTACGCGGGCGCAGTGGCGCGGCCACCCGCTGATCGGCCATTATGAAGCCGATATGGAAGGTGTCCGGCCTGTGCCGGTCGAACTGATCCGTCAGGGCGTGTTGAAGGGCTTTCTCACCACGCGGCAGCCGGTGAAGGGCTTTCCGGTTTCCAACGGACACGCGCGGTTGCCGGGAGCCTTCGGCGCCCGCGCCGCGGCCTGCTCCAATCTTTTTGTCGAGGCCGCTCAGACGATGCCGCTGCCGGCTTTACGCGCCAAACTCTTGGAAATGTGCCGGAATCAAGGCAAACCGTATGGCATCCTGGTCCGAGCCATGGATTTTCCCTCTTCGGCCTCCATGGGGGATTTGCGCCGCCTGGCCGCCGGAATGGCGAGCGGCGGGGGGGAAGCTCGTCCGGTCTCCACTCCTTTCGAGATCTACCGCGTGTACCCGGAGGGGCGGCAGGAGCGCGTTCGCGGCCTTCGGTTCCGGGGCTTAGGCGTGCGAAGCCTTAAGGACATTCAAGCCGCTTCCAACGAACAGACATTATTCGAGTATCTTGAGAACGGCGCGCCTTGGGCCCTGCTGGGCGCCGGAAACTATGTCGCCGAAACATCGGTGGTGGCCCCCTCGGTGTTGATCGACGACCTGGAATTGGAGCCGTTGCGCACCGAACGGCTCAAACCACCGCTCGTGCCGCCGCCGGCCGCGCTCTCCCGTTGACCATGGGGATCCTAAGCCGCAAGATTTTGAGCGAAGCCGCTACCAGCGCATGGCTGGGAAGCGTGTTGTTTACCTTCGTGTTGTTTTTGCAGCGCGTGGGCAAGCTGTTTGAGCTTCTGGTGCGCAGTTCGGCCCCGGCCTCGACGGTGGCGTATTTGTTCGCCTTGGTGCTGCCCTTCGCGCTCACCTTCACCATTCCCATGGGCGTGCTCGTAGGTGTGCTGATTGCCTTGAGCCGGATGTCGGGCGATGGAGAGGTCACTGCCATGCGGGCGGCGGGCATACCGGGCCGCCGGGTCTTATACCCGATTCTGCTGATCGCCTTCGCCGCTATGATGATTACGGCCGCCTGTTCGTTGTGGTTGACGCCGTGGTCGATCCGGGAAACCTACCGCGTGGTGAACCGGCTCGCGGCGAGTCAGTTGACTGCGGAAATCCAACCTCGGGTGTTTGAAGAGCAATTTCCGCAAACCATTCTTTACGTGGGCGACGTAATCAGCGGGCCTGTGGTCCGCTGGCGGAACATCTTCATGGCCGATCTGACGGAGCCGCAAAAGCGCCGGGGCGGTTCCCAGGATCCGGCTGACGCGCCTCGCATTACCGTGGCGCGCGAAGCCATCGCGGCGGCCGATCCCGCCAACAACCGTATCCAGTTGGCCATGTTGGACATCAGCTCGCACGAGACCGAGAGAGATCCCCGCCGCTACTTGATCTCGTTCTCACCCAAGGGCCAGCAGGCGCTCGATGCGCAGCCGCCCGACCAGCGCCGGGCCAAACCCTATAGCGAAATGGACACCATTCCGCTGGCGCAACAAGCCCGCACTTCGGTAGACGCCCGCATCGAACTGCATCAGCGTTTGGCCCTGCCTCTGGCTTGCATACTGCTGGCTGCGGTGGGCGTTGCTCTGGGCGTCAGCTCGCGCAAGTCCGGCAAGTCGTCCTCTATCGTCTTGACGGTGTTTCTGGCTTTCGTCTATTACATGGGTCTGGTCAGTCTGATCGGGCTGGCGCGGCAGAACACCTTGCCCGCGGCGTTGGCCGTATGGACGCCGAATCTTGTGTTCACGCTGGCGGCGGTCATCCTGCTGGCTCGTTTGGAGGCGCCTGGGGACCGCGATCTGGTGGGTTGGGCCAAGCGCATGGGTTCCCGCTGGTGGGCCGGCTTGCGGGGCT
This sequence comes from uncultured Solibacteraceae bacterium, assembly GCA_964429095.1. Lineage (GTDB taxonomy): Bacteria > Acidobacteriota > Terriglobia > Bryobacterales > Bryobacteraceae > JAJFUV01. The sequence continues at coordinate 7,211 of CAYSBM010000010.1, forward strand.
TGCGCATCAAGGCGTCTCAGAGGGAATCCGGCGGCGGGAGACGGCTACGGCTGGTCCCACAGTTGATCGACACCTACATCCTGTCGAGTTTTCTTTTCTACTTCGCCCTGCTGCTTGCCAGCTTTGTCCTCATTACTCAAATTTTCACCTTCTTCGAGCTTCTCGGAGACATAGTGAGAACCAAGACGCCCATGTTGCGGGTGGCTGCCTATCACTTTTTTCTCACGCCCAAACTGATTTATGACGCCGCGCCGGTGAGCGTCCTGGTAGCCGTGCTGGTGACTTTCGGCGTACTAAGCAAACAGAACGAAATCACTGCGCTCAAAGCCTGCGGCATAAGCCTGCACCGAATAGCAGTCCCTGTCATGCTGGCCAGTATGTCGCTCAGCGCCGCTTTGTTCGCTTTCGACTTCTACTACGTTCCGGAAGCCAACCGCCGTCAGGACGCCATCCGCGCCGAAATCAAAGGGCGCCCCCCCCAAACGTACCTGAATCCCGGGCGCAAGTGGATTCGCGGCCAAGGCTCGCGAATTTACTACTACAGGCACTTCGAGCAGGAAGACAAAGTGATGGCCGGCGTGAGCGTCTATGAACTCGACCCGCAAACTTTCCGCTTGCGCCGCCATATCTCGGCCGAGCGCGCGCGCTGGGAGCCGCGCCTGAAACGCTGGGTCTTCCAGAACGGCTGGTGGCGCGACATCCGGGGCACGAATGTGGTGAACTTCCAGACCTTCGACGCCACCACCTTCGCTGAGTTGACCGAACCGCCCGGTTACTTCTTGAAAGAAGTCAAGCAGGACAAGCAGATGAACTTCGCCGAGCTGGCGGCCTATATCGCTGAATTGCAACAAAGCGGTTTTGACACTGTTCGTCTTAAGGTGCAGTACCACAAGAAGTTCTCTGTCCCGCTGTTCGCCTTTGTCATGGCTCTGATCTCGGCGCCTTTCGCCTTTATGACCGGCACCCGGGGCGCCATGGCCGGCGTGGGAGTGAGCCTCGGCGTGGCCATGGCCTATTGGGCGGTGAACCAGCTATTCGAACAGATCGGCAATTTGAACCAGCTTCCACCGGTGCTGGCCGCCTGGTCACCGGACGTGATCTTCGCTCTGGCGGGCGTCTATTTGCTGGCGCACTTACGCACCTGACACGCGGTGCTTGGAGAGTGATATGTTACTTGCAGTTCCGGTTGCTATGACGACACGACGGCGTTTGCTCGGGCGCGCCTTCACGCTCCCGCTTCTTGGCCGGCGGCTACGTGCCGCTCCGCGTGTTCGCGTTGAATCCATAGAGATCATTTCTCCGCAGCAGAAATACTACTGCGGCTGGCCAACCTTGGCGCGGCGCGCAGATGGCGAATTGGTGGTGGCCTACTCGGGCGGGAGGGAGAGACATGTCTGTCCCTTCGGCCGCGTGGAAATGATCCGTTCGCGCGACGGAGGGCGTAGCTGGAGCTGGCCGCAGGTGCTGATGGATACGCCCATCGATGACCGTGACGCCGGCCTGCTGGTCACCTCTGGGGGAATTACGCTGGTGACCACCTTCACGTCTTTGGCCTATGAGAAGTCCCTTGAGAACACCACGGATTGGCCGCAGGATCGCCTGGAGCGCTGGCGATCCGTTCAGCGAGCCACTACTCCGGAGCAGCGCCAGCGCCTGTTAGGCACCTGGATGCTGCGATCGGCTGACGGCGGCCTCACTTGGTCAGCGCCGTACCGTGTGCCGGTGAACAGTCCCCACGGTCCGGTCGAACTGAGCGACGGGCGCCTGCTTTACGCCGGCAAGCAGTTGTGGAACCCAGGCCGTGAGTGCGGAGTTTGCGAATCCACCGACGGCGGGCTAAGCTGGCGCTGGCTGGCGTACATACCGGCGCGGCCGGGCGATACCGTGGAAGCCTATCACGAACTGCACGCCGTCGAGACGGCTGACAAGCGCATCCTGGTCCAGATTCGGAACCACAATCGGAACAATGATCGCGAGACACTGCAATGTGAATCCGCTGATGGCGGCAGGACCTGGTCCGTCCCGCGCGCCATCGGCGTCTGGGGCCTGCCGTCGCATCTGTTGCGGCTGAGCGACGGGCGCCTCCTGATGACTTACGGCTACCGCCGCCCGCCCTTCGGCAACCAGGCGCGCTTGAGCGAAGACCATGGCGCCAGCGGGTCCGAACCGTTCAGCCTTTCCGAAGATGCAGCGGGCGGCGATCTCGGCTACCCTTCCACGGTGGAGCGCTCCCCCGGACGGCTCGCCACTCTCTGGTACGAGCGTCTCAAGACCTCTCCTATGGCCGTGTTGCGATTGGCTCGTTGGAGTCTGGGTTGAGAAGTTCCCGGCGCTCGGTCACCGCAGGCTGATGACGGTGTAGTAACCCATCAGGCAGATCACCACCAGCGAGGCAAACCACAGCCACATGGTCGACAGCCGGGAGGGAGCCAGCTCCGGCGGTAGTTTGCGGTGCCGCAAGTACAGTGCGCCGGCGGCAATTACAGGAAGCATAATGGCCTGGGCCACGCCTCCGGCCACTACCATGCGTACCGGAGACTGGAAAATCAAGTACAGCATAGCGGGAAAGACCGACAAGAACACCACGAACCACTGCCGGTACCTTACCCGCGTTGCGTAATCGCTGTCGGCGAA
>CAYSBM010000010.1:9854-15205 GCA_964429095.1 uncultured Solibacteraceae bacterium
GAGCCGCCACGCCGGCGAACACGGTTCCATAAAGGGTGGCGATGCCGCCCGCGTAAAATACCCACAGCGCCCATGGCCCCAGAGTTTCTGTGTACATGCGCGAGAGAACCGGCATCATGTCCAGCGCCGACGGCACCAGCCCCATGCCGTGCAAAATTCCCGCACCGAGCAAATAGAACGCCACCGTCGCCGCCGTGTAGATGATCATGGTGGCGGCAATGTCCAGGTGCATGACGCGGATCCAGCCCAGCGCCCGCCGCCGCCAGCCCGGGCTGCCGTCATTGGCTCCGGCAAAACGCGCGTAACCTTTTTCGAGACACCAGTAGGGATACATGAACATCTCGGTGGCGCCTACTCCCGTCATGCCAAACACGGCTACCGCCGTGGCCAACCCGCCTCCCGGCAACTGGAAGGTGAGGCCGCCGGCTAGCTGGCGCCAGCTAAAATATTCCGGGCGCCGCATGAGCAGCATCGCGCAGAGCATGGTGAGAAGAGTGAATAGGCCCACTTTGAGCGTCGCCAGCTTTTCGATGCGAGCGTAGCCGCCGCCGAGCAGCAGCGCCAGCGTAACGGCCACCAGCGCGGCGATCCACAGGTTCACAGGCGCCGCCGGAGCCAGGATGTTGAGCACCTGCGCAACGCCGGCATACATGGCGCCCACCTGAAATTGCGTCATCAGCACCATGACGGCCCACATCCACACCGTCCAGCGAACGCCCGCCCTGGGGCCGGGGAGCGTATCAAATCCGGCAAGGCCGGTCTGGCCCGTGGCCACCGTATACCGGCCGATCGCGGCTTGCACGGCAGGCTTGATGAGGCAACTCAATAGGATCACCCACAGCGCCGCATAGCCTACCTGGGCGCCCAGCGTGGTCGTGGCGATCAACTCTCCACTTCCCACGATGGAAGCCGAGAGAATCATTCCCGGTCCGATCCGCCGCAGTGCGCCAAACCAGCTTGCCGGCGGATCCTCCACATCGGCGGCGTGGAACGCATACAGATCCTTGCGAGGCTTGGCGGTCATTGGGAGCTACTGTATCGAAGTCGGGCGCCTGCGGGCAAACGCGCGCCGGCGCGTTGCGCTAGACTAAAGAGCGGCGCCTTCCTTTCGAGCCCACCGCTAAATGATTTCACCGCACCCTAACGGGTCAAGCACCCGTGTCCTGCTCAGCAGCGTTTTCGGTCCTTACGCTCAGAACGATGAATTCGGCAGCCGCGTCATCAACCCCATGGAGCTGTACCACAACCAGGTGACGCGGGCGCAAGGCGCTTTCTCCCTTCGCCGTTTCCACCGCAGTTGGGGCATTATGATGATCCAGCACAACATTTCCGCCCCCTGCACGGTCCTGGATTTCCCCACCCGCGAAGCGTTTGCCCGCGAAATCACGCGGAACCAGTACGACGTGATCGGGATCTCATCGATTATTGTGAACGTTGCCAAGGCGCGCGAAATGTGCCGCCTGGCGCGCCGGCTGTCGCCCCGGTCCGCCGTCATTGTAGGCGGGCACGTAGCCGCCATCCCCGGCATCGAACGCCTCCTGGATGCCGATCATGTCGTCAAGGGAGACGGCATAGCCTGGATGCGCCGCTACCTGGGTGAGGATCCCGATGCGCCCATCTCCCATCCGGCGCTGTCTTCAGGATTCGATTTGCGCGTCATGGGCGTCAAAGTTCCGGCCAAAGTGGACCGCTCGGCCACCGTGATCGCTTCGGTGGGCTGTCCTCTAGGGTGCAACTTTTGCACCACTTCGGCGTTTTTCGGCGGCAAGGGTAAAATGCTGAACTTCTACGGCAGCGGCCAAGAGCTGTTCGAAGTTATGGAAGAGGCCGAGCGGGCGCGCCACATCCAGTCTTTTTTCATCATGGACGAGAATTTTCTCCTCCAAAAGCGGCGCGCCATGGACTTGCTCGACCTCATGAAACGCGGTGGCAAGAGTTGGGGACTCAATATATTCTCCTCGGCCAACGCCATCCGCAACTACAGTTACGAGCAACTGGTGGAATTGGGAATCAGCTCCATCTGGCTGGGGCTGGAATCGCCGCGCTCGAACTATTCCAAGCTCGATGGCGCTGATACCGTGCGCATGTCGCGCGAATTGCGCTCCCACGGCATCACTCTGCTGGGATCCACCATCATCGGCCTGGAACACCACACTCCGGAAAACATCGCCGCAGAGATCGAATATGCCGTTGCGCACCAGACCGACCTGCACCAATTTATGCTCTACACGCCGGTACCGGGAACCCCCCTTCACCGCGACATGGCCGAACAAGGCAAGCTGCTGGATGTTGATCTGGCTGACATCCACGGCCAGCTTGGTTTCAATTTCGAGCACGCCTCGATTTCGCGCGAGGAGTCAAAGAAATTGCTCGACTGGGCTTTCTGGCGGGACTTCGAGCGCAACGGCCCCAGCCTGTTCCGCATTTGCCGCACGAGCTTTGAAGGGTGGAAGCGCTATAAGAACCACCCTGACCTGCGCGTAAGGGAGCGCTTTCAACGGGAAGCCAAGGCCCTGCGCCGCGCATATGGTGGCATGCTCTGGGCCATGGAACACCGGCTCAAGAGCACCAACGCCAATGTGTCGGTCCAGATTCGGGCGCTGCGCAAGGAGCTGGAGCGCGAGTTCGGTGTTGTTGCCGCTGCCGCCGCGCGCCTGCTCGGTCCCGTGCTGTGGTGGACCAGCCTGCGTGAGGACCGGCGGCTGGCTGACGGGTGCACCTACGAGCCCCGGACCATCATCGAGCGGCGCAACTGGGCGCGAGCGTAACCGGGAGTGGTTTAAGACTTGCGCCCTGCTCCTGGGCGGTGGACAATAAGACACATGTTGCGCGCAAGTATGAGCCGCCGAAGCCTGCTGGCTGCCTCCACGGCTCCGGCGCTGGCGCTTGCCTCGCGCGCCGCTAGCAAGCGCCCCAACGTCGTGTTCTTCATGACCGACGACCACGGCGCCTGGGCCCTCGGCTCCGGTGGGTGCCGCCAGATGCACACGCCGAACATCGATCGTCTGGCCGAAGAGGGCACGCGTTTTACCCAGGCGTTCGCTTGCACCCCCGTGTGTTCCCCCAGCCGTATGACCTACATGACCGGCGCGCTGCCGTGCCGCCATGGCGTGCAGGACTGGCTGGTGCCGCGCGACAGTTTCGGCCCGGAGAGCCGCCGCTGGCTCAGCGGCTTCACTACCTGGAGCGAAGTGTTGGCGGCCAATGGCTACACGCTCGGCATGTGCGGCAAATGGCACATGGGCGAAGACGACCGCGCGCAGGCCGGTTTTAGCTATTGGGCAACCATCCCCGGAGGCGGTGGCCCTTACCGGGATCCGGAATTTGTGGTGAACGGAGAGCGGCGCAAAATGCAGGGGTTCAAGACTGACTGCGTCGCCGGTTTCGCGCTGGATTTTCTCGGCCAAGTGAAGAACCGGCCTTTCTGCCTCTTTGTGCCCTTCTATGCGCCGCATACGCCGTTCGACTATCAGCCGGAGGAGTACCGCAAGCCTTACGAGAACTTCGCGTTTTCCTGCTTTCCGCGAACTCCAACGCATCCCTGGGCCAATCCCGGAACCACGCGCCATCACGGGGATGTGGAGAGCATGCGCGGATACTCAGCGCTGGTCACCGGCGTGGCCGCCAACGTGGGACGCATTCTGCGCAAATTGGATGAGATGGGGGTGCGCGAAAACACCACCGTGATTTTCACTGCCGATCAAGGCTTTAACTGCGGCCATCACGGCGTCTGGGGCAAGGGTAACGGAACCATTCCCTTTAACATGTACGAGGAATCCATCCGCGTGCCCCTCATCTGGAATCATCCCGGACGTATCCCTCGGGGCCGTACCGTGGAGGCCATGGTATCCAGCTACGACTTCTTCCCCACCATCCTGGACTATCTCGGCTTGAAGGCCGCTCCCGATGAGCGCCGTGTGGGGCGTAGTTACGCGCCGTTTCTGGCCGGCCGCAACCCGGCCTGGCGTTCGCGGCTATACTTCGAATACGCCTACGTCCGCGCCGTCCGCACCCGGAACCTGAAATACGTCCAGCGCTCCAGCCAGTGGCCCAGCGAACTGTTCGATCTGGAAGCCGATCCCGGTGAAACGCGCAACGTGATCCACGATGCCGGCCAGCAGGCTCAGGTTCGGGCGCTGGCGCGTGAACTGGATGAGTTCTTTCGGCGCAACGGCGCTGTGCCGGTAGACGAATGGCGTTCGGCCGTGCGGCAGCACATGACCGTTTACAAACGCTGAGAACCAGGACAAGCGGGTTCTGAAAACGGTTACAATAGTTGACTTATGGCAAAAGCATACGAACTTATACCACGGCGCGTCCCGCGCGTGGAGACCAAGTACCGGCGCATCGTAACTGAGATTCCGGCGCCGGGTTCCATTCCCATGCTCGAGCTTCTGGAAAGGACCGAGCCGCTGGCTATGCGGGGGCAGCCGCCAGTCATCTGGGACCGCGCCGAAGGATTCCAGGTCTATGACGCCTATGGTAATTGCTGGATCGACTGGTCCAGCGGAGTGCTTATCACCAATGCCGGCCATGGCCGCCAGGAGATCATCGACGCCATCGTGGCGCAGGCGCAAAGGCATCTGCTGACCACTTACTGCTTCCCCACCGACACGCGTGCACAGTTAGTGGAGAGGCTGGCCGGCTTGCTGCCGGAGCCGCTAAAGAAAATCTTCCTGCTGACCACCGGCTCGGAAGCGGTCGAGTGCGCCATCAAGCTCTGCCGCACCGAGGGAGTACGCGTGGGCGGGCGCAAGAAGGTGGTCTTTGTCAGTTTTGACAAGGCGTTTCACGGCCGGACGCTCGGCGCGCAGCAGGCGGGCGGTATCCCCAGCCTGAAGGAGTGGATCGTCAATCTGGACCCCGGGTTCGTGCAGGTTCCGTTTCCGGATGGATTCCGCACCGAGGATACCTCGTTCGCGTATTTCGAAAAATGTTTGGCCGAGGCCGGTGTGGCCGCCGAAAACGTCTGCGGCGTGATGCTGGAGACGTACCAGGGCGGCAGCGCCTCGTTCGCGCCGCCCGAGTACATGCGGCAGTTGCGGCAGTGGTGCGAGCGCCACAAGGCGCTGCTGGTATGCGACGAGGTGCAAGCAGGGTTCGGGCGGACCGGCACGATGTGGGGCTTCGAGCATTACGGCATCGTGCCGGATCTAGCCACCTTCGGCAAAGGAATTTCCAGTTCGCTGCCGTTGTCTGCGGTAGCCGGGCGTCCCGACATTATGGACCTGCACCCGCCGGGAAGCATGACCTCCACGCACACTGGCAATCCGGTTTGCTGCGCGGCGGCGCTGGCCTCCATCGATCTGGTAGTGAAGGAGAACCTGGTGGAGAACTCGCGCAAGATGGGC
>CAYSBM010000010.1:15215-16009 GCA_964429095.1 uncultured Solibacteraceae bacterium
TTAGTTGATTTTAGGGAATTTGTTTGAGGCGCCTCAAGGACAAATTCCCTGAAATTGGTTGGGTGGATGGTAAGGGTTTGGTGGCCGGCGTGGCCTGCGTCAAGCCTGGCACCAAGGATCCGGACGGCGAACTGGCCTGGGAAGTCGTCAACAAGTGCATCCAAAAGGGCGTCTTGATGTTCTCGCCGGTAGGATTCATGGGCAGCACCGTCAAGATTGCTCCGCCGCTGGTAATCAATGAAGAAGCGCTTCTGGAAAGCATCGGCGTGCTGGAAGAAGCATTTTGTGAGGCACTCGGGCGATGAGCTTACCGCAGGTCACCATTGTCGGCGGCGGGATGATCACCCACGATCAAATCCTGCCCACGCTTTATCACATGCAACGCCAGGGCGTAATTGGCGAAATCGCCGTTTGCGCTCTTAAAGGCCGCTTCTTGAAAGATCTGGCCGAAGCTCCAATGCTCAAGCGCGCCTTCCCCGGGCAATCCTTCCGGCCCTATCCGGATCTGGCCGGCGATTTGGACGCGCCGCACCCGGAGCTGTTCCGCGAAGTGCTGGCCCAGATGCCACCGCGCAACGTGGTGGTCGTGGCGGTGCCGGACCAGCTCCATTTCGACACGATCATGACCGCCCTCAAGGCCGATCAGCACGTCTGCACCGTCAAGCCGTTGGTGCTAACCGCCCGTGAAGGCGAAATCATTGAAAAAGAAGCCTATGATCGCGGGCTGGTGGTGGGCGTGGAATATCACAAGCGCTTCGCCGCCCGCAGTCTGCTGGCTCGCCGCCGCGATCGGG
>CAYSBM010000010.1:16019-19893 GCA_964429095.1 uncultured Solibacteraceae bacterium
AAAATTCCGCCGCTTTTGCCTACGTCGGCTGCCCTTACGTGGACCGGGGGCATTTTATTCCCGGGCTGCTGCCGGTTTCAGTCAGCGGCTACGGCATTCTGGACAAGTACCCGAATGGCAACGAAGGCTATTTGTGGACCGATGCGCGCATCATTTGGAATAATGGCGCCGCGCTCAACGTGCAGAATGCGCTTGGTTTTCCCGATGAAGCTCCGGGCACCAATACCCAGGGACTCACGATGTATTGCGCTGGCAAGGACAAGGGCGCCTGGCTGCGGCACGACGACCAGTACCGCGGCATCTCCTACTGTTACACCGAGCGGCCCGGCGGCCCCGGCAGCACCATCTACGCCGAGCCAAGCACCGACTACTTCCAGTATGTCGATACCGGCGGACCCGGCCTTGCGCCGGTCGGCTATGGATACCGCTCGGTGGAATATATTGTGAAGGCCGCCCTACGTGTCGAACAGGCGTCGCGGGGCTTGGCTGGCGGCCAGGCCCTGGCGAAACGCCAGGCCATGCTCAAGGAATTCGACGCCGCGGGCATTATGGCCACTCCCGCCAACAGCCGCTTCAATGAACTGGTGTTGGAGGCCGGGCGGCTGTCAATCCTGAACGGTGGCCGGGAAGCTAGGATCGACTACGGTCCGCCGGGCAAAGTGAGCTTGCATTAATTGAATCGGCCGCCCCAGGTGAGGCTGCGGCGGCCCGTTCGGATTTTGGTTCCTTTTGCCGGGAGCAGTAACGTTGAGACCTTTTCCGAGCGTCCCTACCGTATTGAGCCTTTTTCTCTTCAGGTATACTGTGTGAGCTAATTCCAGCTAGCGGTCAAGGAGGTGATCTTGCGGCAACGAAAGAAGATGGCCGGGGTAGCGGTCTTTCTGCTTCTCACCAGTAGTTTGCCGGCCCAGCAGGCGACACCCACAGCTCCGGCACAGCCTTCCGCTCCGGCGGCCAAGCCGGATCTGGGACCCAAGGATCTGAAGATCATCGTTCTACAGGGCGAGGGGGCTAAGAACAGTCTCAAGACCCGGACCGCCACACAACCGGCGGTAGAAGTTCGCGACGAGAACGGCAAGCCGGTAGCTGGGGCGCAGGTAATCTTCCAGTTGCCGGCTTCCGGCCCCGGCGGCGTCTTTTACGACTGGATGAGAACCCAGACCGTCCGTACCGATGAACTCGGACGGGCAGTTGCTTCGGGACTCACGCCGAATGGCGTTGAAGGCCGTTTCAATATCAAAGTGACAGCGATCGCGGGACAGGCCACCGCGAGTGTGGTCATCGCCCAAAGCAACGTGGGACGAGCCGGCAAGGACCTCGCCGTTGAGGGCAAGGCAAGGTGGTGGAAGCCGGTGCTGATCCTGGGAGCGGTGGCGGCGGCCAGCGCGGGAATTTATGCCGCTCGTCATGGAAGCGGCGCAAGCTCACCCACGGTCACAACAGCGCCGGTTACCATCACGGCGAGCACGGTTACGGTGGGATCCTCCAAGTAGGAGGCAGGCAGAGACGAAGAGAACCGTCTCGCTGGCCACGCATCAGTTCGAAGCCAGCTTCCCACTGGACTTTGAACCGTCGTTGCTCAAGCCGCTCACTGGCGGCGTCCTCTATGTGCTCAATGATGCCGGCAAAGCTGGCCGTCCGTTGCTGGTCTTGGATACCGGGCCGAGCCCAGGCGTGTACTTCGTGCCTGTTGAAGAGAATCCGGCGGGGGGCAATAGCCATGACGCGCAGCCACTTCCCCTCGTTCTTCGCGCTGCCGGCGCTTTCGGCATTGACCCTGCCGGCGACGGCGCAAACTTCTTTGCCGTGGCAAATCCGGGTCCGGCAAGGGCAGAACATTCAGGACCTCGCCAGCGGCGGCAGGAGAGTCGCCTTCAGCATTCCGGCGGGCCAAACCAGCGCCATCTTCCAGAACAACAGCCCGCAGATCCGCTTGCAAACGGGTACGGTGGCGGGCAACATTGCGCTCACCCCCTCGTTCATTACTGTCGACGGCGGGGTCAATCTAACCCCCTCCAACCCGCAGACGTTGGTGCTAAGTGTGGCGCAATCGGCGCCGCGGCTGCTGAGCGTGGTGGTGGGTTCCAAGACCAACTCCTCGTTTACGCTGCAAGTCACCGGCTACTCGACCTGCCGTACGCTTACGCAGATGGACTTCGCGTTCACCCCCGCAGGCGGCGAAAATGTGGCTACCACCAAGTTGAGCATCCCGGTGGAATCTGCCTTTTTCGCCTGGTATCAGAGCAGCGCATCGCAGAGCTACGGCAGCCTGTTTACCGCTACGGTTACGTTCTCTATCTCCGGGGACGTTACCACGGCGGCCTCTCTGATCGATACCCTCCAGCCGGTGTCGGCCACCTTGACCAACAAGTTGGAAGCCTCGGCGGCGGTCAGCGTAGCGCTGAAATGAATCACGGATAGAATTCACGCCGGTGCTGTTCGGCGTACTCTTGCAAGCGCTTGGCGACGTCCGCGTGTTCCGCGATCACGTTGGTCGTCTCAAACGGATCTCTCTCCATGTCAAACAGGCTGAGTTCAATGCGGGCTTGGCGGTACTTGCCGGGAACTCCGTCTTTGCCGGCCGTTTCCACTGTCCGGTAGGGATGCGGCAGATGCAGTTTCCAGCGCCCGTCGCCACTCAGTATGGATTCCAGGTTTGAAACCGTGGAGAAGGCGTAATAATCATGGGGGTTGGCCGCACCCGGCTTGCCGGAGATCAGGTCCCATACATTCCGGCCGTCTATGGGATTCGAGGGTAGTTCTGCTCCGGCCAGATGCGCCAGCGTGGGTAGTACATCCACCGAGCACCAGGCGCGGCTGGAAATGGAACCTTCCCGGATGCGGCCGGGGAAGCTGATTATACACGGGCTGCGCGTGCCACCATCGAAGCTGGTGGCCTTGGCTTCACGGTACGGCGTCTTGCCGGCGTGGTTGCCGTATACGGTCCAAGGACCGTTGTCGGATGAAAACAACACCAAAGTGTTCTTGTCGACGCCGGCGGATTTCAGCGCTTGGCGGATCTGGCCGACGGACCAATCCAGTTCCAGCATGACGTCACCGTATAGACCGGCGCGGGACTTGCCATGGAAGCGTTCGCTGCAAAACAGCGGCACGTGCGGCATCGTGTGCGGCACATATAGCAGGAATGGATTGGACTTGTTGCGACGGATGAAATCGACAGCATGTTCTGTATACCAGCGGGTCAGGTGCGGCTGGTGCTGTGGGGTAACGCGCTCGATCGTGACCTTGCCGTTGTCCCAGAACTGAAGCGGAAATTTACGGTAGTCTTCGGCATGTTGAGGGTGGAATTCCCACATATCGTTGGAGTACATCAGGCCGCAGGATTCGTCGAAGCCGCGCGCCGGCGGCCGGGTGTCTTCCTGGTCGCCTATGTGCCATTTGCCAAACACCGCGGTGCGGTACCCGGCGCTTTGCAAAACGTTGCCCAGCGTCGCGAACTTCGGATCCAAGCCGCGCGCCCTGGGGCCAATGGCTCCTACGACTTTGGTCCTTCCAGGGTAACAACCGCTGAGCAAGGCCGAGCGCGAAGCCGAACAGATGGCCTGCGGCACGTAAAAGTTGGTGAAACGGCAGCCGCTGCGGGCCAGTGCGGCAACCTGCGGGGTGGGATAGGGAGGCCGCGCGAAAGGGTGGAAATCCGCGTAACCGGCGTCGTCAAGAAAAATGATGACGAAATTGGGGCGTTTCGGCTCCGTTGCGGCCCATCCGGCCAGGCCGGCAAGGCTCGCAGCTCCGGAGCGCAGCAATTGTCTACGGCTGAGGGTGGTGTCCATGGTTCAATTCTCCTCTTCTTCGAGCGCCGCCGGTCCGGTTTGGGATCTGGTATTCTTGCACCTTCTTGGCTTGTTGAGGG
>CAYSBM010000011.1:0-12279 GCA_964429095.1 uncultured Solibacteraceae bacterium
TGTTTGGCCCGGGCTTCACCGGGTGGGGATATTTGCGCAGTGTGGTGATATACTGAAGATCACAGGGACTGGTAAACGCCGGATGCCGAAAATATCTCCTGCATGGCAGAGTGCGCGGGCGCTGGAAGCCGTCTTCGAGCAGCTTTCGGAAGCCGTGATCTTATACGACAAGGATCTAAGAATTGCAGGAATCAACCCGGCGGCCGAAAAGCTATTTGGCATCAGCTCGGAAGAGATGCTGGGGCGGCGCTGCCGCGACGTATTCCGGTGCGCCAGTTGCGAAAACGAGTGCGGCATGATCGAGGGTCTGAAGCACGCCTCAGGCTCCCCGGTGAACACGGTACGACTGCACACCGGCAACGGGCTGGAGCGCCTGGCGGTGATCCGCACCTCCCCCATATATTCGGAAAGCGGCGGCATAGACGGCGTGGTGGCTACCATCAAGGACATCACCGAGGAAGTGGCGCCGCAAAAGCGGGAGGTGATTGCCGAGTCGGCGCAGATGCGCGAGGTGATGAACTTCGTGCGCCGCGTGGCCGCCAGCGAAGCTACCACAGTGTTGTTGGACGGCGAAAACGGCACGGGAAAAGACCTGATCGCCAAGACCTTGCACTATCAGAGCTTGCGGCAGGCCGAACCCTTCATCGCCATCAACTGCGCCGCCATTCCGGAAACGCTGCTGGAAAGCGAACTGTTCGGCTACGAAAAAGGAGCGTTTACCGACGCACGGGCCCAGAAGCGCGGGATTTTCGAGCTGGCCGACAAGGGCACGCTGTTTCTGGACGAAATCGGCGAGATTCCTCTGATGCTGCAAGCCAAACTCCTGCGCGTGCTGGAGGAGCAAAGCTTCCGGCGTCTGGGAGGATTGAAGGATATCAAGCTTGATTTGCGGGTGGTTGCGGCGCGCAACAAGGACCTGCGCGAGGCGGTTGAGGAGGGCGCCTTCCGGCAGGATCTGTACTTCCGCCTGAATGTGATCCACATCACGATTCCGCCGCTGCGGGAGCGCCCGGACGACATTCTGCCGCTGGCCCGGTTTTTTGTCGATCATTATAACCGCAAGTTCAAACGGCACATCGAAGGGTTGACGCCGGAAGCCGAACGGAAATTACTGGAGCATGACTGGCCGGGTAATGTCCGCGAACTGCGCAACGCCATCGAGCGAGCAATGATCCTGGAAAGTTCCTCTTTGATTTCGCCCCACAGCCTTCCACTGAGCATCAGCCACCGTCCGGCTCCGGCGGCAGCCAGCCCGGCCAATCACGGCGCAGCTTCACCGGCCGCCGAAAATTTGTCGCTGGAAGACAACGAACGGCAACTGATCCTGCGCGCGTTGGAGCAAACCCGCAACAATCAAACCCAGGCCGCCAAGCTGCTGCATATTACCCGCGACACGCTGCGCTACAAGATGAAGAAATTCAACCTGCGCTGAAGCGGGCTGCGCCGCAAGCCGTCAGCCGCGTTTGGTGGAGCGCGCCGATTGGGTCTTCAGCGGTTCGGACGCCAAGGCGCCCGCCAGTGCGCACAACGGCAAGCTCACCGATTCATCCACCATTTCCGCCATGGCCTGCGCCGGCAAGCCTGCGGCTTCCTTAATGAAACATGGCTGGCCGCTTTGAGGTGAGTAATCCACACGGACCCAGTCGCCGGCCAGCAACTGGCCGGTGGCGATGAGGTTGGCAAGCGGCTGGACCAGAAATCTCTCGATGGCGCGTTTTAAGTGCCGGGCGCCGTAGCGGGCGTCAGCGCCCTCCTCAAGCAGGCGCTGTTTGGCCGCTTCGGTTAGAGAAAAGACAAAGGCGTTAGAACCGGCGGTGTCGAAAATGCGCTGTTGCACCTGATTCAATTCGATATCCAGGACTCGCCTCAGCTCGGCCTCACCTAATGGCCGGAAGACCACCACCTTGTCCAGGCGGTTCATGAATTCCGGGGTGAATTTTTTGCGGGCAGCGTCCAGTCCGGTGCGCTCCAGTTTGGCGTTCAGCTTCTCGCCCGATTGTGCCGGATCGGAAAAAGCAAATCCCACGCGCGGGTTCAGAATGGAACTCATCTGCTCAGCGCCGAGATTGGAGGTAAGGAAAATCATAGTCCGGCTGAAATCCACGCGCCGGTTGTCGCCGAGCGTCAGCGTGGCCTTATCCAGGATGCCGAGCAGAAGGTTCCACAACGCGTCGCTGGCTTTTTCGATTTCGTCAAACAGTACGAAGCTCAGACGGATTTTCTCGGTATGAAATTGGTTGAGAACCTCCTGGCTCAGCAAAGGATGGGTCTCGCGGTGGCCCAGATAGCCGGGCGGCGAGCCGATGAGTTTGGCGATCTCATGGCTGTGCTGAAACTCCGCGCAGTCGATCTTGATTACGGCGCGGGAGGTGCCCACGAGGGTTTCCGCAAGAGCTTCCACCGTGCGCGTCTTACCCGACCCCGTGGGTCCCAAAAACAGGAAATTCCCTACCGGCCGGCCGGGAGCGGTCATGCCCGTCAGGTGCATCTGATAGATGTTGACGATCTGTTGGATGGCCTCGTCCTGGCCCACGATGCGGCGGCGCAGGCCGGCTTGCAGACTTTCCGCTTCGGGACCGGTTCTCGAAGGATCCAACGGAACGCTTAGCCGGACCATGGTTCGTGTTCCTCGCAGCAGCGACCTCACGGCTAGGCCCAAGCACGGCGCATGCCAAAACCGGCGCGCCTTGCGGTGTCGCGGCCGGCCGGTTGTTAAGCGGAATTCCAGCCCAGGAATGGGGTCTTGACACTATATCTTTCATCCTGCATTCCGACGAACCAAGGAGAGAAGACGAATCATGTAAGGCCGGCGATAATTCTCATGAGCGTCCTTAACGCCTTCACTTTCGTGATTTGCATGGTGACGCTCGCCATCTGCGTCGCGGCGGCGCGTCGTGTCCGCTGGAGGGCCGGGGTGCTTTATCTGCTGGTGGGCGTAGTGCCCCTGGCGCAATTGGGCAGGCTGGTGAGCGAAATCCTGGGCTGGGAGTTCAACATACCGAGCTTGCTGCGCGACCTTGCCGAATGCGGGGTCAGCCTCATATTCCTGCTGGCGATGTTCTTGGTGCGCCAGGACGCCGTCCGGCAATCCCAGTCTGAGGCGCGGCTGCGCTTGAGCGAGGCGCTGGTGGGTTCCGAATTGGGTCCGGTGGAAAAGCAACTGGAAACCGATCTGCGTCTCAGCCAGCTTAGCCAGGTGCTGAGCCGCAAAGCTCCTTCATCGGGCTCCAGCAGTGCGGCTGCCCGCGAGAATTAGTAGCCGAACCACGAAATAACCCTTGCGCTCCAGAAAATTGAACTGGCATCCGGCTACGCCGGTTTGCTCTGGAGCACTCCCAGGGGCGATAATTCAAGAGTCGATCCAAAAACAGGGGCGGTTGAGCCGGCGCCTGCGAAAGAGTAACACGGGAGTACAACCGATCAACTTGCGCGGGCGGCTCAATGAGCGGCGAAAGCGGCGACAGAGAGGCCGAGGCAGGGTGTGTCTCAGGAAGGAGCGCCAAATTGCATTTCATCTTATTGGGCTTCAATCACGAGTTAGGGGTCCGGGTATTCTGGTTTGACGGAATCGCGGAGGACAAGACCAGGAGCCGGTTCGCCGTGCGCACCGACCTGGCGCTGGTTCACAACTACGGCATCCGCATCCAGGAACTTCCCATGCTGTGCCGCAAACTGCTGGAGCGGCGGCCGGCGGGCGAGCGGTCGCACATGCTGACCTTCACCGAAGAGGAAATGCGCTTGCACGCGGCTCAGCGCGCGGCCGAACGTGAGGCGGCCCAGCGAAAAAGACCGCCTCGCCGTCCCGGGATTGGTCTCCATCCCGCCAGATAACCATCCACCGGGGCCGTGCAGGCGCCCCTGCTTGCAGCAGGATGGGGATCGGCCTGTCAGTGGCGTGTGGAGTCCAGTGGTGAGTGCGTGTCGTCGTGGCAGCAGCGGCCCGGCGCCTGCCTCAGCATTCCTCGATCACCTTGAAGCCAGTCAGACGGCCCAGGCGCTGGATTTCGGTGGTGTAATTGCCGTAAAAAACCACACGGTGCAAAAGGTCGCGCGTTCCGGGCATTCCAGGTCCGGTGTTCACCGCGGCCGACCAAGCTTCGAGGTACTTGCGGGCATCTTTGACGCGGGTGCGGATCTTGGTGCGGCAACCGCGTTCGTTGTCCACGTTGCCCAGCGCCTCGCCTGTGGCGACCATCAGCTTGGCAGGATTGACGAAACGCGCCACCGTGACCGCCTCGCCGGCCGGCGCCAGCACCTGCATGGACGCGCCCTTGTGATCCTCCAGATGCGACCGGACCATGTACGGCGACGCCGCACCGTTGATGCCTTTCAACTTAGTCGCCGAGACGCAATGCGCATGGATGACCTCGTTGCGGCTGGTGTCGAAAACCGGGTCGGATACAAAACCCGGCCGGCCGGAGAACGAGGTGATCAACAGTTGCGTCATGGTGGATTCCAGATCGCACTCGCACACGCCGTACATGCCGGCGTCGTTCAGCTTTGAGAACGAGATGCAGGGGTAGGCGGGCAGGTCTTTTCTTCCGAAGCCTCCCAGACAGTCGATGGCGATGGCGTTGGCCTTCTCCTGAGCCAGCAGGTCCTGGATGGCCAGATGCAACCTCATGGAGCGGATGATCTCTTCTTCGGTGGGCTCGACGACCTTGGCCGCGGCGCGGATAAACTCGGCGGCCATGCTTCGCGCCCTGGCCGCGTCGGCCGCCTCGTAAGCCGCCTTCAAGTCCTTGTAATCGGGATAGGAAAAGCGGGTGCCGAACTGTTCGGCGTAAGCCGCGGCCTGCGGCCGCGCACTGGGCGGCGCCATGAGCAAGACTTTGCTGTGCCGCAGATGATGAATGGTGTTGAATAAGGGTACATAAGGATCCAGATCGGAGAAATCGCTGGAGGCGATCAGCTCCAACTTCTTACCCTTCTGCATCAGCGCGGCTGCGTGCGTCCAATCGTGCCCCGCGTACGGGGTGGCGAACATCAGAGCCGGCTTACCGGAATCGGTGATCCGGGCCAGCATGGGGTAAATAATGGTGACGAGATTGAAGGCCAGAATCACATCGGCGTCTCCGGAGCGCTCCAGCCAGGCCGACATTTCGGCGGCGTTGGTCACCATTTCCCCGCCGGCCAGCCGGATGCGGCCCGGGTTGCGGCGTTCCAGTTCGCTCAGCCGCGCCTCAATTTCCGCGATGTCCTGCTTGAGGTCCGCATCCGGCCGGGGCCAGCCCGGGCGGCCTCCCATGTAGACTCGCTTGACCACCGCCGGGGCGGCCCACTCCGGAGCCGCCGCGGAGGGGGCGGCGAAAGATAAGTGCGCCAGCGCTCCCGCGCCGGCGAGATGGAACTGGCGCCGGGAAAGATAAAAGCGTTCTCTCATCACTGCCTCCTGGCCCACGGCCGGTTCGCCGAAACTGAAACGGCCCGGCTGCGTGGGTGTGTCTATTATGCCGCAAGTGAAAGAATTTGTCGCACTACTGCCGGTGTGACGTCTTGCCGCTCGCCCAGCGCCACCCAGCCGCGTTTCTCCAGGCGCGCGGCCACGGCGGCGGCCGCTTCGCCGCCAATGTTGTAGGCGGACAAGCGGGTGGGCGCTCCCACACTCTCAAAGAAGGCGCGCGTCCGGGCGATGGCTTGCTGGATGCGCTCCTCGGGTGCGCCCTCGCGGATTGCCCAAACGCGTTCGGCAAACTGTAACAGCTTCTCGCGCTTGGCGTCCGATTTCACGCGCAAGAGGCTGGGAGCGACGATGGCCAGTGTCTGCGCATGATCCAGGCCGTAGAGGGCGGTAATCTCATGGCCGATCATGTGCGTGGCCCAATCCTGAGGAACCCCTACGGCAATCAAACCGTTGAGAGCCATCGTGGCGCACCAGACCAGGTTCGCGCGCGCGTCGTAATCGCGGGGGTTGGCAATCGTCTTGGGTCCTTCTTCGATCAGGGTGAGGAAGATCGCCTCCGCCATGCGGTCCTGTAACGGCGAGTTCACCGGGTAGGTCATGTACTGTTCAAGCGTATGCACGAACGCGTCAACAATGCCGTTGGTGATCTGCCGCGGCGGCAGCGAGAAGGTGACTTCGGGATCCAGAACCGAGAACCGCGGATACACCAGCGGACAGGAAAATGGCAATTTCTCCTGATACTCTTCGCGGGTGATCACCGAGAAAGAATTCAGTTCCGCGCCGGTGGCGGGCAGCGTGAGCACGCACCCCAAAGGCAGCGCAGCCTGGGCCTCAGCTCCCCGCGCCACCACATCCCAGGGGTCGCCCTTTTCGTAGCAAGCGGCGATGGCGATGAACTTGGTGCCGTCCAGCACGCTGCCGCCGCCCACCGCCAGCAGAAAATCCACCTTTTCTTTGCGGGCTGCCTCCGCCGCCTGCATGCAGGTCTCGTAGCGCGGGTTTGGCTCAATGCCGCCGAATTCAATCCAGCGGCGGCCTGCGAGCGCGGCCTTTACCTGGTCGTAGACCCCGTTCCTCTTGATACTTCCGCCGCCGTAAGTGACCAGAATCTTGGCCGCGGCGGGAATTTCGCCGCCGATGGAGGCGATCTGGCCTTTGCCAAACAGAATCTTGACAGGGTTTTGATAGGTGAAGTTTTCCATAGTATCTCCAGGTGTGCGAAAAGGCCCTACGTAGTAATCTTACACGAGGTGCTGTATGCAGCGTCGCGATTTCATGGGTGGATATTCGATGATGGTGTTCGCCGGCAAGCTGGGTGGCGCGCCGGCTCAATCCGCGAGCGTACGCTCCGGCGGCGGCGCGGATGCGCGCATGGAGACGGCTGAACTGGAAACCGACGTGGGTGTAGCGGGCGGCGGTCTGGCGGGAGTCTGTGCTGCGATTGCGGCGGCGCGGAACGGCGCACGGGGGGGGCTCGTGCAGGACCGCTCGCGGTTGGGCGGCAACTCGTCGAGCGAAGTGAGAATGCACGTCTGCGGTGCGGATGCAAGCGGCGGGCGCCCAGGCTGGCGCGAGAGCGGCTTGATCGAGGAGCTGCGGCTAGAGGACGCCGTGCGCAATCCTCAGTGCTCGTTCGAACTTTGGGATCTGCTGCTGTACGACAAAGTGCGCAGCGAGCCGCGTATCCAGCTTCTGCTGGACACGGCCGTCTGCGGCGCCGAGGTCGCAGGCGGCCACATCGAAAGCGTACTGGCGCGTTCGGACCGGCAGGAACGCGCCTACCGGATCCGGACTCGATACGCCATCGACGCCACCGGCGACAGCCGTTTGGCGCTGGAGGCGGGCGCTCTGATGCGCAAGGGCAGGGAAGCGCGCGC
Source organism: uncultured Solibacteraceae bacterium (assembly GCA_964429095.1). Classification (GTDB taxonomy): domain Bacteria; phylum Acidobacteriota; class Terriglobia; order Bryobacterales; family Bryobacteraceae; genus JAJFUV01. The sequence continues at coordinate 7,282 of CAYSBM010000011.1, forward strand.
CGAGTTCGGCGAACCGCTGGCGCCGGAACAGGCGGAGCCGCACACGCAAGGCAACAGCATACTCTTTATGTCCCGGCGTTTCGACCGGCCCATGCCGTTTTCTCCTCCGAATTGGGCGCGCAAGGTGACGCGCGAGCATTTGCGCCTGCGGCGGCCGACCCCATGGGAATACGGCTACTGGTGGATCGAATGGGGAGGCAAGTTAGACACGGTTCGCGACGACGCCCTCATTCGGCACGAGTTGCTGTCCATCGTCATGGGGGTGTGGGACTACATCAAGAATAGCGGCGATTATCCGGAAAGCGCGAACTGGGCCCTGACCTGGGTCGGCATGATACCTGGCAAGAGGGACAGCCGCCGCATCGTGGGCGATTACATCCTTACTCAGGCCGACATCCTGCGCGGCGACATCGAGGACGCCGTGGCCATTGGCGGCTGGAGCATGGACGATCATCCTTCGGGCGGGTTTGACGACCACTTGCTCAAGCCCGCCCATCAGGTCCGGCCTCCGGAGGTTTACAGCATCCCGTTGCGCTCGCTGTACTCGGCCAACATCGCCAACCTCCTCATGGCCGGCCGCATAATCAGCGCCAGCCACGTGGCGTTCTCCTCGACCCGCGTCATGGCGACCTGCGCCGTCGTAGGCCAGGCGGCCGGCACAGCGGCCGCTCTTTGCGCAGCCTGGAAGCTCACGCCGCGCGAACTGTACGAGCGGCGCCTCAATGACCTGCAACAAGTCTTGCTGCGCGACGACCAGACCATCAAGAACCGCCGCAATCAGGATCCGCTCGATTTGGCGCGCCAGGCGCGCGTGGCTGTGTCGAGCCAGGCGCCCGGCGCGCCGGGCGAAGCGGGGATCGACGGATACTTACGCGACCTCCCGGGGCAGGCCGCGCACCATTGGGAAGGGAAGATGGAAAACCAGGGCGCATGGCTGGAACTTTCCTGGCCGCGTGCGGTTCCTCTCAGCCGGGTTCAGCTCACATTTGATACGGGCTTCCAGCGCGTGCTGACCCTGAGCGGCAAGGAATCCGTGATGAAACGCGTGATTCGCGGTCCCCAACCCGAGACGGTGCGCGATTATAGGATCCTGCTGCGCCCTGCCAGCGGTCACGGGTGGCGGGAAGCCGTGCGCGTGGAAGGCAACTATCAGCGTTTACGGCGGCATACCTTCGCGGCTGCCGCCGTAGACGCCGTAAAGGTGCAGATTACGGCTACCAACGGGGATCTTTCGGCCCGGATGTTTGAGATCCGCTGTTACGCATGACGCGTTCAATCTCGTTGAGAAACGCGCGTGCCACGCGCGGCGCATCGTACCGCTCCACGACACGGCGCCCTTCGCGGCTCAGCGCTGCCCGCCGGGCGGGGGCGCGATGTAGTTCCAAGAGCGCGGAGGCCAAGGCGGCGGAACTTTCCGGCTCCACCAACACGCCTTGCGGAACCACCTCGGCAACGGCGGCAGCTCGCGCAGCCACAATGGGCTTACCGGCGGCCATCGCCTCCAAGAATACGATTCCGAAGCCTTCCTGTACGCTCGGCAAGCAAAATACGTCCGACTGGTTGTATTCCACCGCCAGGGCGGCTTGAGAGAGATCCCCCAGCCAGGTGACGGTATCCTCCAGGCGTAACTCGCTCCAGAGCCGCGTAAGCCTGGGTTGTTCGGGACCGCTGCCGACTATGCGAACCTCCAGACCGGCAATGTGCCGGCGCACCTCGGCTGCGGCTTCCAGCAGCAGGTGCAGCCGCTTGCGCGGGTAAAACCGGCACACGGTGAGAACCGTGAACTTCCCGTCGCGGGGCGCCGCCCGACAGGTCTGAAACAACGCGCGCCAACGGTGCAAGTCGATCAACTCCGGCACCACCGTTATGTCTTGCTTAACACGGTAAAGCTCACGCAACCTCCGGGCGGCATACTGGCTGGTCGTGATGACGGCGTCTGCACGCTGGACATGCCGGGCTTCGCACGCCGCCTGAAGCGCCATGCTCCAGCGGGTGGGGCCGCGCTCGAAGCGCATCTCGTCGGCGATAATCCCTTTAATCGAGGCGATGTGAGGCACGCCGCCCCGCGCGGCCATGCGGAAGCCGTCCATGTCGAAGCCCACGACGGCGTTGTAGCCTTGAATGCGGCGCCGGCCCAGGGCGCAGTTGAACCACAGCCGCTGGAGCGTAAAGTTCCGGATGCGCGTCTGGGGCGTTGCAAAATCCACGGCCACGCCCAATTGTTCGAGTGCGCGGGCAAGGACGTGGATCCCGGCGAACGTTCCGCTCCCCTGGACGATATTCAACGGCGTGGCGGTCACGAAGAGCAGCTTCAATTCCTGGTTCCCCCAGTGGCAGTTCTTCTCCTCAGCTTATAATGGCATCTCACTACGGAGGTTTCATGAGAAAGTTCATTGCATGTTTGTTGCTGCTGGCCGCCGCGGCGCTGGCCTCCGATCCACGGCTGGCCAAGGCTTCGCGGAGTCCGGAAACCAACGGTTGGGTGCTGGTGCACCTGGAAGGGGTTCCATGGGATATCGGCTTCCAACACGGTCACCTGCTGGCTCCTGAAATCGTGGAGGCGCACAAGCGTGTGCGGCTGAGCATGACGCACGACAGCGGGCGGCCGTATGCCTTCATCCGCCGGGCCGCGCGGGAAATCTTCTGGCCCCGCGTGGAGGCGGAGTACCGCGAGGAACTTCAAGGCATCGCCGAAGGGCTCAAAGCCCGTGGCGCCAGGCTAGACCTGTGGGACGTCGTGGCTCTGAACGCATTTATCGAAATGTCCGGGTACTACCTTCCATGGCTGGATAGAAACCGTGCGCGTGCTGCGGCGCCGGAGCGGTGCAGCGCTTTTGTCGCCACCGGTTCCTACACGAAGGACGGGCGCCCGGTCATCGCACACAACACCTGGAGCGGATATCTGGAAGGCAGTTTCTGGAATATCATTTTCGACATCGCGCCCGTCCGGGGCCATCGGCTTTTCATGGACGGCTTCCCCGGTCTCATCCACAGCGGCGACGATTTCGGCATCAACTCGGCGGGGTTGATGATTACCGAGACTACCATCAGCCAGTCCCAGGGTTTTGATCCCGACGGCGTTCCCGAATTCGTACGCGCCCGCAAGGCCATGCAGTACGCCTCGTCGATCGACGATTTCGCCCGCATCATGCGCGAAGGCAACAACGGCGGCTACGCCAACAACTGGCTGATCGCCGACCTCAAGACCAACGAGATCGCCAGCCTGGAGCTGGGCCTGAGAAACGTGAACCTGTGGCGGAAAAAGGACGGCTATTTCGTGGCGGCCAATTTTCCCGTGGACCCGAAGCTGATGCGGGAGGAAACAACCTTTTCGGATGATCCGGCCAGCGGCCCGGCTGCGCGGCGCGGTCGCTGGGAGGCACTCATGGTCGAGCATACGGGGCGCATCGACGCCGCGGCGGCTAAACAGTTTCTTGCCGACCACTTCGATACCGTGACGGGCAGGATTGACCCAAGCGAGCGCACGCTTTGCGGGCATATCGATCTGAGCCCCCGGGGCAGCAAGCCCTGGCAGCAGGAATACGGCCCGGCAGGCACTGTGCAGGCCAAAGTGGCCGAAGCCCGGATGGCCTCCCAGCTATCGTTTGAAGCCGCTTGGGGGCACCCCTGCGGGATGGACTTCAGAGCCGCCGAATTTCTCCGGAAGCATCGCGCTTACCGCTGGCAGAAAGGCCTGCTCCGCGCCGTGATCTCGCGTCCATGGACCTTGTTTGAGGCGCGCCGGTAGGCGCCTGCGCCGCATCGGGTTCGTAGAAGCGCGCTCGCACCCAGCCTGCCGCGCGCATCTTGGCCGCGTTGGCGGTGAAGACCACCTGGCAACTGTTTTCGTCGTCCGGCGGAGGCGTCTTGCGCGCCAATGGCTCCACCAGCGCTAGGTATCTGAGGATGTGATACACGTCGCACTCTATGGGGAGATAGCGGTCGAAGTCCTGCGTGCGAAAGCGGAGCCGTGCGCCGCGCTCCATTGCCCACCAGGCGATGTAGGCGCAGCACTCGACGGTCTGCTCAAACCAGGACGAATGCTCCGGGCCGGCCTCGAGATCGAAGAACACCTCGAGCAGGTTATCCTGTTCGCGTTCGAATTCCCGCACCTGGAGTTCGCCGGTGTGGGCCGATGCTTTCCAATCCACGTGGCGGGCGCTCTCGAACGGCTCATAGGGGCGTATGCGGTAAAAATCACTGCCGCGGCCGCGATAATGAGCCGCGATCTCGCCGCGAATTTCCCGGAGGATGCGGTCAAACTCGGCCCGCGGAGCCAGACTGGGGTAGACCAGAACGTTCCGCCGCAGAGTCACTTGCGCGCGGCGTTCGGTGAATCCGAACGGAAAGCGTGTCGAGAAAAGAAAACTGTCCTCGCGGTAGATGCCGCGCCGCTCGAATGTTACTTCAGCCAGTTCCTCTACGGCCGCGCCGCGCCCGATCACCGGAAAGTACAAGACGGAGGAAAAACTGCTGCCGGGCGCGCCCTGCAACAAGATTGAAAAGGAGGGAATCCAACGCTTGTGATTGCGCAGGCGGATGCGAGCGGCCATCTTGTGGCGCGCGGGGATGTGTTCGGGCAGCGCCAAATCCAGTTCCAGACCCGCCAAAGACAAGCGGCTGACAAAACCTGAAACCAGCAGAACCGAAAGCATGGCGGCGACGATCAGAAACAGCAGGTTGTTCGCCGTGCCGACGGCGGCCAGCGCCACCACGATCAGGGCCAGCGTGTACGCCCAGCCTGCTTTTGTCACCCGCTGCCGGATGCGGCCTCGGAGCCAGGATTTTAGTCTGTTTAACCCCGTATTCATCGGTCCGACCGCATCATGGCACAATTGGAGAATCATGTCGAGCGAGCCCGAGAGAAGCTCCGCCGGGGCGCCGCGCTTGCAGCGCGCTCTCACGCTTTGGGACCTGGTCTTTTATGGAATTGTACTGATTCAGCCCACGGCCCCTATGCCCCTGTTCGGCGTGGTGTACCAGGGGGGGCGCGGGGAG
>CAYSBM010000011.1:12289-19421 GCA_964429095.1 uncultured Solibacteraceae bacterium
ACGTGGTGACCACCATTCTGATCGCCATGATTGCGATGCTGTTCACCGCCGTCAGCTACGGACGCATGGCGCGCGCCTACCCTAGCGCCGGTTCGGCATTCACTTACGTCGGACGGGAGTTGCACCCGGCGCTCGGCTACGTCACCGGCTGGAGCATGGCTATGGATTACATGCTCAATCCGGTGATCTGCACCATCTGGTGCGCCAAAGCGGGAGGCAATATCGTTCCCGAGATTCCCTATGCTGTCTGGATTGTCTTTTTCGCTGCGCGCTTCACGGGGCGCACCCTGCGCGGCATCCGCGCCACGGCGCGCACCAACGCAGCACTGGCCGCCGGCATGGGGGTGGGGATCCTATGGATGTTCGCGGCTACCGTGCGCTACTTGCTGGCGCAGCCGGGGCTCACTCCGCGCCACTTTCTCACACCGTTTTATGATCCTGCGACGTTTTCCGTACCCCTGGTTTTCACGGGGACGTCGATTGCCGTGCTCACTTACATCGGCTTCGACGGCATCTCGACGCTGTCGGAAGAAGTCCAGAATCCGCGCCGCAACATTCTGCTGGCGACGGTCATCACCTGCGTCGTCACCGGGGTGCTGGCGAGCCTGGAGGTGTATGCAGCGCAGTTGATCTGGCCTGCGGGCCAGAGCTTCCCGGATGTCGATACTGCCTACGTGCACGTGGCCGGGCGCGCGGGCGGATGGCTTCTGTTTCAGGTGGTAAACATGACGCTGCTGGTCGCCACCATCGGATCGGGAAGCGGCGCGCAGTTGGCCGCCGCGCGCCTGCTGTATGGGATGGGGCGGGACCACGCGCTGCCGAAGCGGTTCTTCGGCGCCATTGAACCGAAACGCCGCATCCCCCGCAACAACGTGCTGTTCACCGGCGTGCTGGCGCTGGCGGGCGGTTTCACTCTCAGCTACCAACTTGGCGCTGAGATGCTCAACTTCGGCGCTTTCATCGCCTTCATGGGCGTGAACCTAGCGGCGTTCGTGCGTTGCTTTGTGCGGGAGCGCAAGCACACACTGGGCCACTTCCTGCCGCCGCTGGCGGGCTTTCTGATCTGTTTCTACATTTGGATCAATCTGCGAACCACGGCCAAGCTGGCGGGGGCCGCCTGGCTGCTGGCGGGAATTTTTTACGGCGCCTGGAAGACGAAAGGCTTTCAGGCCAGCCTCGTAAAGTTCGAGATGCCGGAAGAGTAAAGCCCGCGCGCGGCCGTAAAGAGTATCATGAGACGTTAGCCGGAAGATTCTATGCACACGCTCAGCCGTCGTTCATTTCTGCAACACGTCTCCGCCGGCGCTCTCGCCGCGCCTTTCGTTGTTCGCAATCTGATCTCCGCTCCCCCCAGTGGGACACTCCGTCTGGCCAGTTTTGGCGCCGGCGGGATGGCCTACTGGACGCTGCGCGGAATCGCCACGCATTCAAAGGTCAAACTGGCCTGCGTGGCTGAAGTCGACTCCACAATGCTGAAACGCGTCCAGGCCGAATACGCCGGGATCACGGTGTATGAAGACTGGCGGAGGATGCTCGACAAGGAGGGTAAGAATCTCGACATTGTCTGCATCGGCACGCCGGACCACATGCACGCCCCTATGGCGATGATGTCGATGCGTCACGGTTTGCCCGCTTATGTGCAGAAGCCCCTCACGCACGATCTCTTCGAGGCCCGGCGCCTGACGGAATTCGCCCGCAAGAAGAAGCTGGTCACACAGATGGGTATTCAGATCCACTCGGCAGCCGAGTACAAAGCCGCCGTCGCTTTGATCCGTCAGGGAGCGATCGGCAAGATCAAAGAAGTCCACTCCTGGAGCGAGAAGAAGTGGGGTGACCCCGATCCGGTTCCCAGCCGCCAGGATCCCGTGCCCTCGACGCTCAAATGGGATTTGTGGCTGGGCGTCTGTGCTCCCCGCCCCTATTTGAAGGATTACTATCATCCCGCGAACTGGAGAAAGCGGGTGGACTTTGGCACGGCAACCTTCGGAGACATGGGGTGCCACATCTTGGATCCTGTTTTTGATGCTTTACAACTGACCGCGCCCATCTCGGTCCGTTCGGAAGGCCCAACCCCTACGCGGGAAAACTGCGCCATCAATGCGGCAATCCAATACGTATTCCCCGCCACCCCGCTGGCGGCGGAGAAGACCGTGAACGTGTTTTGGTATGACGGCGACCAGCGGCCTCCGAAGAACATTCAAGAGCTGGTGGCTCCGGCGAAGGTCCCCGGCCAGGGCTCCATTTTTGTCGGGACGAAGGGCGTCTTGCTGCTGCCCCACATCGCGCGTCCTTCGCTCTACCCAGCCAACGAATACAAAGACTTCCCCATGCCCGAGGTGGAGGCGGTGAACCACTATCACCAATTTGTGGATGCGGTTCTGGGAACCTCCAAGGCTTCGGCCAGCTTCGAATACTCAGGGCCGTTGACAGAGGCGGTGCTGCTTGGCACGGTGGCGACGCGATTCCCCCGAGAAACGCTCGTGTGGAACGCCGCCAGGCTGAAGTTCGAGAACTCGAAAGACGCCACCCGTTACGTGCGCCGCAAGTACAGGCCCGGTTGGAGGGTCAAGGGGCTGTAGCTCCGCCGGCGTTCAAGCGCGGTAAGCGCGCACCTTTTCCATGGTGCGGTTGGCCGTGGCGGCGTCGGGCACTTCCTTCACTTTGTAAAAGACGCCGCCCACCAGTTCGTGCCGTTCGAGCTTTTCGACAAAATCGCCGTAGGGGATCTGCGTGACGAAAGGCAGCAGGCCGGCGCGGCGGCGCAATTCAGGGAGCACTTCCGCCGCCAGGGGGTAGCCGCGGTCATCGCCCAAGTACAGAGCCTTGAGTTTGGCAATGCTGGCCACCGCCTCCAGCAGGGGCCGGCCGTTCCATGCAAATGCATGACGCCACCGTCGAAATTGGCAAACATCCGCTCCACCGGTTCGCGGCCCCACTGCTCGAATTGCCTCACGCTGGTCATATGAAACGGGTCCACGCTCTCGCTCACCACGCGGCCGGGAATCCACTGCGCCATGTTGCTCGCCGTCCCGCCTTCAAGCAGAGGCACGTGTTCGAAGAACATGCGCTGCACCAGAAGGTTCAACTCGTATGCAAAATCCACCGCCCGGCGCACCATTTCCGGAACGTCGATGAGCGCGATGTAAGTTTCCGTGGCGCCGACCAGTTCGTAGACTAAGTTGAGGCTGTCGATCATTATGAAGTGACTGACGCCGAACCGCCCGCGCGCGCCCTCTACGAACACTTTCATCTGGCGGCGATACCGTTCCAGCCAGGGACTGGACTTCGGGTCAGGCAAACGTTCGAAGTCCTCCCAGCTTTTCAGCAGAGGAGGCACCATAGAAGAAACCCAGCCGTTTTCCGGATGCGCCACAAAGCGCACGTCGCCTCCCACAAGACCGCCGTAGAGGCCCTGATCGAATTCGCTCAGATAGGCGCAGGGGACCGAGTCGTCCTCCAGCGCCGCGTGGATCGCAAGTGCGTCCCGCCAGAAGGCGATCCGCTCCTCGGGTTCCGGATAGCCGCAGAAGGGCTCCGGGTAGCGGGCGGCGAAACGCTCCAGGGCCGGATTCGGAATCTCGAACGAAGCGAAGATCTCCTCCGGCGCCCGGCGTTCATACAGGCGGCGAAGCCTTTCCAGTACGGCGCTAAGATTCGGTTTGTAAGCTAACCTCTCCACAGGCACTCTCCTCACTCTAACTGGTAACCTTGGGTTGCAATACTGGCGGGTAGGATGTCGGCGTGGTGGCCGTGCAGTTGAAAAATCTGCTTCACCAAGCAGGCAACTTGTTCATAGCCCCGTTCAAAGAATACCAGCACGCTGGGCCCAGCGCCGCTCAGGACGCAGCCGAGCAACCCCGGCGCCCGCAGGCGCACCGCTTCGGCCAACCCCGGCACGAGCTGAAAGCGGTACGGCTGGTGGAAGCGGTCTTCCAGCGCCACGGGGAAAGCGCTGGTGGTGCCGGTGGCCATAGCGGCGATCAGCAACGAAGCGCGTTGGACGTTGAACACGGCATCCTCGCGCGTGTAAGTCGCGGGCAGCACAGCGCGTGCTTCCGTGGTGGGCAGGATGAAATCCGGCACCACGACGGCCAGGCCGAAATGCTCAGGCAGCTCCAGGCGGATCGAACGTGCGACGCCGCCCGAGTCGATGGCGCTGGCCACGATGGATCCCAATACACAAGCGGCGACGTTATCGGGATGGCCTTCGATCTTGGCCGCCTCGTCCAGAATCCGCGGTCGTTTCCAATGCAGTCCGAGCAGGTGATCGGCGATCACCACTCCTGCGGTCAGCGCAGCGGCGCTCGAACCGAGGCCTTTGCCGATGGGGATGTCGTTGTGGATCTCGATTTCGACTGCCGGCAACTCTGCGCCGACATCCTGGGCCACGGCCAAAGCGGTCTGCCAGATCAGGTTTTCCCCGGTGGTGGGGATCAATTCCGCGTCCCGGCCGCTGACGCGGATCGAGAGGCGTTTCGCGGCGCGGAAACGGCATTCAAGATAGATGCCCAGCGCCAGCCCCAGCGAATCGAAACCCGGGCCGAGGTTGGCGCTGGATGCGGGAACGCGCAGTGTCTTCCAGGACATCGGACGCGGCGGGCTAGCCGCCTAATACCACCTTTTGTCCTTCGCGGCAAGAGCGGTAGACGCTGGTCACCAACTCCAGTGCGCGGTAGCCTTCTTCGCCCGATACCACCGGCTGGCGCCCTGTTCGAATGGCCTCGCCCAGGTCTGTGAACTGCCGCTCGAAAGGCGTCAGCGAAATGGCCATCGGGTCGGAGGCGCCGCTGGCCACTTCGGTGGCCAATGGGGCGGGTTCGCCGGAGTCGTCCTGCACGTCCCAGGTGGTCAGCCGGTCGCCGGTAACGATTGCGGTGCCCTTGGTTCCGTGGATCTCCATGCGCTCAGGGTAGCCCGGCCAAAACGCGGTAGAGGCCTGGATGACGCCGGTGGCGCCGCTGGCATACTTCATCACCGCGCACACCACATCCTCGCTCTCGATCTTGTGCAGTGCCGCGAGTTGCCAGTAGGCGTGCAATTCCTTCACCGCGCCGATCAGGTATAGCAGCACATCCGCCTGGTGGATGCCCTGGTTGATCAGCGCGCCGCCGCCTTCCGTCTCCCAACTCCCCTTAATCGGCCGCGAGTAGTATTCCGGCGAGCGGTACCACTTGACGTAAGCGTCGGCCTGAAGAATCTTGCCCAGCCGTCCTTCGGCAATGGCTTTCTTGAGGAACTGGATCGAATCGTCGAAGCGATGCTGGCTCACCACGCCCAGCGTGATACCCGCCTTGCGTGCAAGATCGAGCATCTTTCTGGCCGTCTCCAGATTGGTCGACATCGGCTTCTGCACTTGTATGTGCTTTTTGACCTCGGCACAGATCTCCAGAGGTTGCAAACGGAAATCCGGAAATGTGCAAACGTCCACCAGGTCTACCTGCGGATGGCGGCAAAGTTCCTGATAGGTCCGCACGAACTGGCAGCCGAACTGGGCGCAAAACTTCTCGCCCGCTTTCTCGTTAATGTCCGTGCAGACGGTGAGTTCCCATCCGATGTTCTTGTATGCTTGCGCGTGTTTATATGAAATTGCACCCGTACCAATGATCCCTACTCGCACGCTGATATCCTCCTTTATTAAGGAAAAGGGGGCTTGTCCCTATTCCTTCACAAACCGTGGTTGGTTCCGCAGACGTAGACGTCAATGCCAAGATCGCGGAACATAGCAGCCTTGGCCGCCAGCGCCAAGTTGGCGGCGTCAGCGTCCGGCGCGTAAGCCACCTGGATGTGGTTCGACTTGTGCCGCGCCATAAACTGGTCCCGGCTGACGCCGGACGTAATAGCCTGCATCATGGGCCATTGCGGCGTCGTAATTTTCCAGCGGCGCTCATTCTCTTCTTTGGGCAACTCTACCGCCCGTCCCCGGCCGATGTCCACCTTGAGTTTCCCGTTGTCGACGAACACGCGGCTCCAGACGATCTCGCCGGGCTTTGAGATGCCCTTGATGGAACCGCCGCCCATGCGGAAATACATCGGCGGCTGGCGCTCGCTCACCGCACCGGCGTAACCGCCGGCCAGGTGTGCGGGCGGCACGGCGCCGGAAATCTCGAATACCCAAACAAACTGCTTCTGCCCGTCGACTTCGAAATCCTCGCCGTAGCGCACATCGTGCAGCGTAGTCTCAGGAGGCAAGCCCAGGCGGGTCCAGATGCGGTTGGTGATCAGCGCATCGACGCCCGCGCATTCATCCACTTCGTTGAAGTGCGGAACAGCCTGCCCTTCAAACAGCACGCGACCCTTGGTGTCCTTTACGGGGGGCCGGGCGACGTTGTTCAGCAATCCTTCCGCCAGGTCCGAGGCCGGCGCCAGATCTTTGAGACCCTGCTGGTACTGTATGCCAATCACCGCGCAGCCGAACTCATCGGCGATGCGCACGGCCGAAATGTACATTTTGCACTGCTGAAGAATCTGATCGTCGGTCAAGTCCGTCTCCGGATTCGGCCCCGTCATAAACTTCATGCCTTTCGCTTCCAGCCAGTCGCGCACCTGTTGCGCTTCGGCGTCCGGCACCGTGAGCATGGCGGCGTACAACGCGGACTGGCTCAACCGTTCCTTGCAAATGCCGATCTTGTAGAGCAATTCGTCCTGGATGATGGCGTTGTACATACCCATGCAGCCCTCATCGAAGATGCCCATGATGGCCTTACTTTCTACCAGATCGCGCGCCAGTTCCCCGCCAAGCCGCTCGGCCGGCTCCGGCAGCTTGTACGTGCTCAGTTTTACAGCGTGGCTGGTGTCATGGCGCACCGGCTTGCCATTCAGCCAGTTGCGCAGCCGGCTCAGAAAGTACCGGTCCGTGAAGTCCGCGCTCCACAAGGTGGAGTATTTGACGCCGGCCTTAGTGAGGCCCGCGTTGAGGTTCAACATCCCCACTAGCCCGGGCCACTCGGCGCTCCAGTTGGCCACAGTCAGGATGGGACCCTTGTGCGACATCAATCCCGGCAGGACGTGATGGCTGTACTGCCACACCGCTTCGGCGACGACGATGGGTACGTCCTTGGGTATCTTTCGAAACACTTCGAGACCTTGCTTTTGGCTTCCAATGAAGCCGTGGCCTTCCACCGGGTCATAATCG
>CAYSBM010000012.1:0-2278 GCA_964429095.1 uncultured Solibacteraceae bacterium
ACCGTCGGGGTTGTTCTGTGCTACCGACAGTCTGGCGCTGGGCGCGATGAAGGCCGTGGAAGCAAGGCGCGTGGAACTCATCGATCAAGCCGGAATAGCGGCCCTTCCCAAAAGGTAACAGATAGAACGGCGCGGGCGTGTGGATGGCTGACGTATACTGCAAGCGGATGGCCGGAGTTTACATCGCCTACCCGTTCTGCGCGCAAAAGTGCACGTTTTGTAATTTCTCGTCGGGCGTGTTTCCTCGCGAACTGGAGCGGCGTTACACGGCGGCTTTGTTGGCGGAGGTGCGTTCCCACCTTTGGAGGTGGACGCCACAGACTCTGTATCTGGGCGGAGGAACGCCAAGCCTGATGACAACCCAGGTCCTGGAGGAGTTGCTCGAGTTGATTCCGGGACGTCCCTGGGTGGAAGCAACCATCGAAGCCGCACCTGGGACGGTTACCGCCGCGCGCGCCGCCGCCTGGCGCCGGATGGGGATCAACCGGGTCAGCCTGGGCGTGCAATCCTTCGTCGCGGCCGAGTTGGCTCGAACCGGGCGGCGGCATACGCCGCAAGTTGTGGCGCACGAGATGGATATGCTGCGCAAGGCCGGAATCACGCAGTTCAATATCGACTTGATTGCTGGCCTGCCATCGCAAACCCCGGAAAGCTGGCGCATCTCGCTTGAATGGGTGCAAAGGCTGCAAGCCGGGCACGCCTCCGTTTATATGCTCGAAGTGGACGGCGCGAGCCGCCTGGGCCGTGAGGTCCGGCGCCGTGGAACACGTTACGGAGCGCCCGATGTCCCAGGCGAGGATCAAGCGGCGGCGCTCTACGAAATGGCCATTGATGCCCTGGCGCAGGCAGGCTTGCATCAATATGAAATTTCCAATTTTGCGCGTCGGGGTGAAGAATCCCTCCATAACCTGAAGTACTGGCGCCTGGAACCATACGCTGGCTTCGGCGCCGATGCCCATTCCTTCGATGGCCTCGTGCGGCGGGCCAACGTGGCCAGCGCCGCCGACTACGTCCAGCGCATGGAAGAGCGCGGCACGGCGCTGGCCGAAGAAACGCCGGCGCATCTGGAGGAGGAAAAATTTCTGGTGGGATTGCGCCTCATGGCCGGTGTGCGCCCGTCCGTTGAAGAACGGGTGCGCTTCAGGGCGGCCATCGAGCGCTTCATCGGGGAGGGGCTGCTCGAAGCCGCTGGTGGGATGCTGCGCCTGACGCGGCGGGGCGTCTTGCTTTCTAATGAAGTGTTGCAGGAGTTCTTGTGTCATTGACGAAACCCGGAGACCAGCGCTGGATTGACCTGCGCAGCGATACTGTTACCCAGCCAACTCCCCAAATGCGCCGCGCCATGGCGGAGGCCGAGGTAGGCGACGACGTCTATGGCGAAGACCCAACGGTGAATCGCCTGGAGGAGCGCGCGGCGGAGATTTTCGGTAAACAGGCGGCCTTGTTTGTGCCCACTGGCACCATGGGCAACACCATCGCCATCAAGCTGCACACGCGCCACGGCGAAGAAGTCATCTGCGACGCCCGTTCGCACGTCTTCAACTACGAGCTCTCGATGATGGCTTGGTTCGCCGGTTGCGTAGCGCGACCCATCCCCACCGAAGACGGCCTGCTCGCTTGCGAGTCCGGGCGCGCCGAGCTTCGCCCGCCTGGGCCGCATTGGGCGCCGACCGGCTTGGTGGAGATTGAGAACACACACAACATGGCGGGCGGTACGGTCTATCCGAGGCGGCAGATTGAGGAGATCTGCCGCCTCGCACACGAACACAACGTGAAGGTGCACATGGACGGCGCCCGGGTCTTCAATGCCGCCGTGGCTTGCGGCGAAAGCGTCGCCGCGCTTGCGGCCCATTGCGACACGGTGATGTTCTGCCTGTCCAAGGGCCTGGGCGCTCCCGTGGGTTCCTTGCTGGTGGGCACGGCCGAAGACATGGCCCGCGCGCGCCTGCTGCGCAAGCGTCTGGGCGGCGGCATGCGGCAAGCGGGCGTACTGGCGGCAGCCGGCTTGATCGCCCTCGAGCAAATGCCGGCGCGACTGCACGAAGATCATGCTCACGCGCGGCGCATGGCCGAAGGGCTGGCGCGCATTCCGGGCATACTGGTCAGCCCGGAGAAAGTGCACACCAACATCGTGATTTTCGATGTGAGCGGCACGGGTTGGACCAGCGCCCAGATGAGCGCGCGGCTCCGCGAACGCGGCGTCCTGATCAACGCCGTCAACCCGCGGTGCATGCGTCTGGTGACGCACATGGACGTGAGCGCGGAGGATTGCGAATCC
>CAYSBM010000012.1:2288-3741 GCA_964429095.1 uncultured Solibacteraceae bacterium
TACCGACCGGTTCAAGCCGCGCGAAGGCATCGTGCTTCACGGAACCGGCGCGGCGGGAGTGATCGGCGTCTATGCCGCCCTGTTCGAACTTTCGATCACCGCCATCGTGGTGAAGGATCCGCCCGCGACGCACATGGACGTGAGCGCGGAGGAGTGCGAATCCGCGCTGGCGGCCATTGAGGACGCAACCAGGAGGTGACCGGAATGATTTGTCTGAGATTGGCAGCCGCTTGTCTGGCCCTGAGCGCCTGGGCGGGAGCCGCGGCGCCGCCGGCGCCCGTGATCTTCGACACCGACATGGGCAATGACGTGGACGACGCCGTGGCCCTGGCGATTCTGCACGCTTTGCAGTCCCGCCACGAAGCGCGGATCTTAGCGGTGACCATAACCAAGGACAATCCTGAAGCCGCGCCTTTCGTGGACGTGGTTAACACTTTCTATGGCCGCGGAAAAATTCCCATCGGCGTGGTGAAGAACGGCAAGACGAAGGAGCCATCCAGAATGCTGCATGCGCCTTTGGCGGCACGGGCAGCCGGCGGATCCCCACTCTATCCCCGGTGCATCCAAAGCGGAGCTGATCTGCCGGACGCCGTGCTGCTATTGAGAAAGACCCTGGCGGAAGCCGAAGACGCGTCGGTGGTCATCATCCAGGTCGGCTTCAGCACCAACCTGGCACGCTTGCTGGATTCAGCCGCGGATGCGGTGAGCCCGTTGACTGGACGCGGGCTGGCCGCGCGAAAGGTCCGTTTGTTAAGCGTGATGGCGGGCCAGTTCCCCGCCGGTAAACCCGAATACAACATACGTACCGATCTGCCTGCCGCGCGGAAGGTGTTCTCTGAGTGGCCTTCGCCTATCGTCGCCAGCGGGTTCGAAGTCGGCGAGTCCATGAAGATACCGGCATCGTGCATCGAGCGGGACATGATGGCCTGGACCAGCCATCATCCGGTAGCCGACGCCTACCGCGCCTACATGAAAATGCCTTACGACCGCCCGAGCTGGGATCCAACGGCCACGCTCTACGCCGTGCGTCCGGATCACGGTTACTTCGGATTGTCCTCGCCGGGCCGTATTCTGGTGCATGAGGACGGGCGAACCAGCTTTGAACCCTCCGCTGGCGGCAGACACCGGTATCTAACGGTAGGCGAGGCGCAGAAAGCCCGCACACTGGAAGCCATGATTCAACTGGCCACTCAGCCGAGATAGTCTACTTCCACCCGGCAGTCGCCGCACAGAAAGCGCACGCGGAGCCGGCGGCCTTCTCCGTCAAGCAGCGTCAACGGCGGTGCGGGAACTTCGCTGCCCGTTGTTGCAGGGCACAATCCCAACTCCTCGCGGATGCAATAGCGCAGAGTCATGACCTTCTTGCCAGTGAGGTTCAGGCCGGATTCGGCGGCGGGTTGGATGCGCTCGACGCCGTGGCGGCGGTAGAACGCCTCGGCGGCGCGATTGAGCA
>CAYSBM010000012.1:3751-19291 GCA_964429095.1 uncultured Solibacteraceae bacterium
CCCGGTCAGGGTAAGTCGCATCGGGCCTGAGGATGCGGCGGGGGTGGCGGGGACGGCGCTCCAGGCGCCGGCGGCGCAAGGCGTCGAGCGCCCCGCGCCGCAGAGCGTTCAGGACCGCTACCGGAACAAATGGGACCGGCTCGCAGGCGACAACGCATTCCACGCAGGTGAACTCCGTGCCGCCTGTCTTTGCAAGCTGGCGCTGGATGGCCGCCCGGGCGCTCCCGGCGTCACGCGCCGGTTCCGTCGCGGCCGCCAACCGCTCCACGGCCTGATTGCCGTCTTCGTCGCGCGCGCTGACAACCAGGCCGCTTGAATCCGCGCCGAGCGTGAACCACACCCTGATGCGCCGCTGCGGCTTGGCTCGCGCGAGCTGCCGGAAAAAGGTGTGATCGTGGTTGCGGTAAATTTCTACACCGGGGCGGATACCCGCCATGCTGCGCGGAGTGATAACGCCGCTGGCGGCCTGGTTCACGACCGTGCCGCACAACTGGCCCCGCTGGTTGAAAAAACACAGCCCGTCTCCGGCGTGCAAGGAGGCCGCGCCGTCGAGCTTGAAAGCGCTCCCGCTGACGCTTGACACCGTCCCAGCCGCTTCTCCCACCATCTTGGGCGTCGCGTGGGACGCTATGGGCCCGCCGCGCCCCTTGAGAAAGTAGGTAGTGTAGCCGCGGTTGAAAGTCTTCGAGACATCGGGCGTGAAGCCGAAATCAATCGAGCCGGAACTCGACCGGCGGCAACCCGCGGCGCGGATCGCTTCGTCCAGCCGCGCCCGGTAGTGCGCCACCACATTGGCTACATACGCCCGGTCCTTCAGGCGTCCTTCAATCTTGAATGCGGTGACGCCCGCCGCCAGCAATTCCGGCAAGTGGCCCGTAAGGTTCAAATCGCGCAGCGACAGCAAGTGACGGTTGCGCGCCAGCGGGCGCCCGGCTGCGTCCAGCAGTGTATAGGGCTTGCGGCAAGGCTGCGCGCATTCGCCCCGGTTCCCGCTGCGGCCTCCGAGGGCGTAGCTGAGCAGGCACTGCCCGCTATAACAGACGCAAAGCGCCCCGTGCACGAAGCACTCCAGCTCGATGGACGGCGCGGCGCGCCGGATAGCGCGTATTTCTTCAAGCGTCAGTTCCCGCGCCAGAATAGCCCTTTGGATTCCGATGGCTTCGAGGAAGGCGACGCGCTCGGGCGTATGGTTGTGCATTTGGGTGCTGGCGATCACTGCCAGCGGCGGCAATTCGCCTTCCAGCAACCCGGCGTCCTGAATAATCAAGCCGTCGGCGCCGGCTTCATACGCCCGCCATGCCAGGCGGCGTGCGGGCTCCAGTTCGTCATCGCGCAAGAGTGTGTTGAGCGTGACGTAAACGCGCGCCCAGTACCGGTGTGCGTAGGCCGCCAGTCTCTCGATGTCGTCCAGGGAATTGCCTGCTGCGGCGCGCGCTCCGAAACGCGGCGCGCCGATGTAAACTGCATCCGCGCCGCAGTCGATCGCCACGCGCCCGCACTCCAGGTCCCGCGCAGGCGCCAGCAGTTCAATGGACGCGCTCATAAAAAGTGCGCCCGGCCTTAGCGGACCAGGACCTTCACTTCGTTGCTGGTCTCCGCGCCCATGCGCACCAGCAGCGGCTGCAACCCTGGTTCTACGCCGTCCGGCACGCGCGCATTCACCTGGTAAAGGCCAGGGTAGCCCGGCGCCTGCCCGCTGAACAGGACCTCGGCGTTCTTGCCGCCGATGAGAACTTCCACGGTCGACTTGGTCCACTGCAATCCGGAGGCATCCGTGCGCAGCGGTCCCAGGCCGGTGGCGTAAATTTCCAGCACGCGCGGGGCAGCCGTGTTGTAAAGGATTGCTCCTATGCCGCTGACGGGATCGAAGAAAATTCCGGGCGAAACGGCCTTGGATTCGACCTGAACCCTGCCGGACTCTCCTAGAGGCGTGGTCACGAAAACTTCCGCCAGGCCCTCGGCGAGATCATCCGGGACCAGGAAATTGAGCTGGCTCTCGCTGATAAAAACCGGGGTCACCGAACGCGAGTTGATGGTGACGCGCGCCGCCGTAGCCGACCCGCCGGCCAAATTCGCTCCGAAGATGCTGGCGAAGCTTCCGGCCGTGATCCCCGGCCGGAAGGAGGCCGCGTTGACAACGGCGTTGGGCGTAAACGAGGGTGCGCCGAGCGCGGTGGCGATCACCGTTTGTCCCCCCTCAATCCAAATACGTAACTGGTTGGAGACGTTCGCTGCCGGGCTCCACGCGAAACTGACAATACCATTTTCGCTGCTCATGGCTTGAGGCGGCTCGACTAGGCCCCCCGGCTCGGCCGCTGCTTTCACCGTAACGCCGGGGTAAGGCAGGTTGTTGTTGTCAGTCACACGGACCACCACTGGCTGCGCCAAGGGCGAGCCCGCGCCGGCGATTTGCTTGTCTCCGGAGATGATGGCCAGCTTTAACTGCGCCGGCGTGCCGAGCACTTGCAGCTTGGCGCAGGCGGCTTCGAAGGCCCCTCCGGCAGCCTCAGCGCACAGTTCATCAACCCCCTCGCGCACGCCCTTCACGGGAAACGACACCGCTGTCTGGTTCACCGGGATCGTCACCGACGCCGGGACTTCAACGGCGCCGCTGGAAACGCGCAGTTGCACCGCAATCGGCTCGGTGGCGGGCTTCTCAATGGCCAGGCGCGCTTCGAAGCTGGACCCGGCGAGCACGCCGGCGGCCGGCCACGTCGAGAGCTTCAAGCTGCGGCGCAGCGTCGCTTCGGCAGTCGCCCGCTGCGAGGTGGCGCGATAATAGATCTCCTCAAATCCTTTGCGAAAGGCCTCGATCTTGTTCAAGTCAGCCTGCGGCGGCTGGCTGCCTTGAGCGATCACCAGGATGAACGCAAAACGGAACTTGCGCTGCGCAACGGTGTGGTCCGGCGTGCGCCGGCCTTCAGCCTGAATGATCTCTTCCACTGTGATATCCCGCCGCTCCCCGTTGAAGTTAACGCCGGGCTGCGGCGAGCGGTTCGCGGTCAAGATACTCGGGTTCGTCACCAGAAACGTCGGCGGTACTTCTTCGGGCGCGCGAAACCCCATCAAGTACTGGTCCAGAGGCGAGTATCCTTCCACGGTAGCGGTAGTGCGGAAACGGCACAGGGAACCAGGGCCGTTGTCCTGGATCCGGTTGCCCTCCAGGAAGGAAGCCTCCGAGTTGAAGGCGAAATTCCAGTGGGCGGATTGCCGGCCGAGCATGGGCCGGGCGTTGGGATCTTTGGGATCCCGCACGCTGGCAAATGCCAGGAACAGGTGGCCGGCCTCGTGGCCCAGTACCGTGAGCGGCGTGTCACGGCTGAGGCTGCGAGCCGCCACTACCGCATTGGGGTCGTCCGGGTACTGATCAAGCGGTCCCATGTTCATGATGGCCTGCAAGCGGCTGGCCGAGCCCGCGACAGCGCCCTGATCGGTCACGAAATCTCCATAGCCGGTCCGATTGTTGCGCAGCGTCACCTCGTAAGCCACTGCGCCGCTGGAGGCCGGGATGCCAAGATTGTTGAAGATCACCAGATAGTCGTAGGCGTCCTCGTGCGTTTGAAAAAACTTGCGCGCGGCGGTGACGATGTCGATTTCCGGCAGGTTTGTAAATCGCTCGGCTACCGTGGCGGAAAATTCCTCGCTGCTGCCGGAGGCGAAACTCACCAGGCTGGTGGCTCCCTGCGCCCGCCCGGGTGAGATGCCAACCACAGCTTCGAGCGTGTCGACATCCGAGTAGGCAAATTGGATGCGGCCATCCGGATAAAGGCGGATCTGAAAAGTCAGCGGGGTACCGAATCCCAGATCCTGATACTCGCGCACATTGACCCAGCTCACCACCACTCGGGACGCTTGGGCCAGAACACGCACGCCGCCGCCCGGCTGAGAGGGATCCATGTCACGGAACAGTCCGGCGATGCGCGGCGGGCCGCCTGACATGCGCCCCAGGGAACGCTCGCTGGTGGCCGTGTCGCTTTCGCCGAACGTCAGATTGCCGTCGGAATTGACGTACAAGCTTTGATAGGAGCTGCCGAAGAAGGGGAAACGGAAAGGCAGGGCGATTTCCCGCGCATCGTCGTCGCCTAATCCGGTTAACAGCAACCCCTCTGCGGCGGCGGCTTCGTCGTAGCTCAGGTCGCCGGTTTCAAAGCGGTACTTGCCGGCGCTTTCGGCTGTGGGCTGGAAAGTAATCGTGCGCCGGCTCAGATTGAAGCTGTTCATGCGCTCGGCCACGCCGTCGCTGTCTTCCAGAATTGCAATTTCGCCAATGTCGCGCGCCGCGGGCCGCCAGGAGTCGGACTTGAGGCCTGCAACATGGCTTTCCAGGCTGCGCTTGGGCCGCCGTAACTCCGCCTGGCGGTGCAGGTGGATCGTTTCAAGCCACTTGTCGCGGTGTGTGCCGCACACGCTCTGTTGCAGGCGTGCGGGCAAAGAGCTTGCCAGAACAGCGGCGAGCAGGAAGAGACGAAGGGCCTTCAGCATAAACAGCCAGCTTTGCTTATTGTAAAACGTTCCTGCCTGCGTCCCGCTGTGAGCCTGGCTCACAGGTGCGCCGGAGGGCGCTGGGTAACGGCGCGGTTGAGAGCTACGTCATACTCTAATTTGAGGTCCGTGCATGTGGCTGGTCCGTCTTGCCTTACGGCGTCCGTATACCTTTGTAGCGCTCGCGCTGCTCATCGTCGTATTGGGTGTCACCGCTATTGTGTCGATGCCGGTGGATATTTTTCCGAACATCGACATCCCGGTTGTGAGCGTGGTCTGGAGCTTCAACGGCATCTCCCCGGAGGAGATGGAGCAGCGCATCGTGACTGTGTTCGAGCGCGCCATGACCACCACGGTCAACGACATCGAACACATTGAATCCCAGAGTTATTCCGGCGTTTCCGTAACCAGGGTCTATTTTCAGCCTAACGTGAAAATCGAATTGGCGGTGGCGCAGATCACGGCCATCGCCCAGACGCTGTTGCGGATTATGCCGCCCGGCATATTTCCGCCGAACATCCTTAAGTACGACGCCTCCACGGTGCCCATCCTCCAGCTCGCCATGAGCAGCGACACCCTGAGCGAACAGGAGATTTACGACTTTGGGCTGAATTTCATCCGTACGCAGCTTGCTACAGTGCAGGGCGCCAGCGTTCCGCTGCCTTACGGCGGCCGTTACCGCCAGGTGATGGTGGACCTGAATCCCGAGGCGCTCTACGCCAAGCTGCTCACTGCTCTGGACGTCTCCAATGCGCTCAACCTCCAGAATCTGATCCTGCCGAGCGGCGCCGTCCGGCTTGATAATCGTGAGTACATCGTCCGCTTGAATTCCAGTCCCCCCCAGATCGAGGAACTGAACAATCTCCCTGTTCGCACGGTGAACGGCGCTACCGTGCTGATCAAGGACATTGGGCAGGTGCGCGACGGCTATTCCGTCCAGGCCAATCTTGTCCGCCTCAATGGCGTGCGGGGAACCTTGATGACGGTTCTCAAGAACGGTCAGGCTTCGACCATCGACATCGTCAACAAAGTCAAGGCCGTCCTGCCGAAGATCCTGGCCGGGCTTCCGTCTTCGCTGCGCGTCAAACAACTTTTCGATCAATCCATTTTTGTCCGGGCCGCCATCGAAGGCGTGGTGAAAGAAGCCGTTGTGGCTGCCTTGCTCACGGGATTGATGATCTTGCTGTTCCTCGGCAGTTGGCGCAGCTCCCTGATCATTTGCGTTTCAATCCCACTTTCGATTTTGAGTTCTATCGCCGTTCTGAAGTTGTTCAACCAGACCATCAACGTGATGACGCTTGGCGGTCTGGCGCTGGCCATCGGCATCCTCGTCGACGACGCCACGGTGACGATTGAGAACATCCACCGCAACATGTCGTTGCACAAGCCTCTCACCCGCGCAGTCCTGGACGGCGCCATGCAGATTGCGGTCCCCACCTTCGTTTCCAGTCTTTCCATCTGCATCGTCTTTGTACCCGTGCTTCTGCTCACCGGCGCAGCCAGATTCCTTTTCACGCCTCTGGCCGCCGCCGTCGTTTTCGCCATGCTGGCCTCTTATTTCCTGTCGAGAACCCTGGTGCCCACCATGGTTCATTTTTTCCTCGGCCAGGAAGCTCACCTTTACCAGGCAGGGCTCCACGAGGATCAGGCCGTGCAGGCGAATTGGATTTGGCGCATCCATTTCGCTTTCAACCGGCGCTTCGAACGCATGCGCGCCGCCTATACCGGTGTTCTCGACTGGGTTCTCGACCGCCACTGGCTGGTCATTACGCTGTTCCTCGTCTTCTGCGCCGGCTCAATGGCGCTGGCGCCGATGGTGGGCGAGGACTTTTTCCCTAATGTCGATGCCGGACAGATGCGTTTCCACGCGCGTGCTCCCGCTGGGACGCGGTTGGAAGAGACCGAGCAGATCTTCGCCCGGATAGAATCCACCGTGCGGCAGGTCATCCCGGCGGAAAACCTGGAAATGATCACGGACAATATCGGCTTGCCGATGGGCGGAATCAACCTGGCCTACGGCGACAGTCCTACGCTCGGCGTGAGCGACGGGGAAATCCTGATCTCTTTAAAGGGTGAAGACCGGCGTCCGGTTGAAGAATACGAGCGTGAACTCAGGCGGCGCCTCCGCCGGGACTTTCCTGAGATCGTCTTCTTTTTTGAACCGGCGAACATGACCAGCCAGATTCTGAACTTTGGACTGCCCGCGCCCATTGATGTGCAGGTAGTCGGGCGTAACAAACAGGCCGCCTACGGCGTGGCGCGGGAAATCGCCGCCGAAATCGAGAAGGTTCCCGGCGCAGTCGATGTCCACATCCATCAAGTGGTAGACGCTCCCGAATTGCGGATTGAAGTGGACCGGACCAAAGCTTCGCAGCTCGGACTCACGCAACGCGATGTGGCCAGCAGTCTGCTGATCTCGCTTAGCTCAAGCGGCCAGGTGGCCCCTAACCAGTGGCTGAACCCCGCTACCGGCGTGAACTACCAGGTGGCCGTTCAGACTCCCATTTATCGCTTCCGTTCCATGGGCGACTTGATGCAGACACCCATTGGCGCAAACTCGGGTGTTGTGAATGTTGCGAAGCCGGACGCGCTTACCGGCGTGGCGAACGCTCCGGCGAGCGCGGTGGGAGCGGCCGCCAGCAAGACGTCGGCCGCTTACGGCAATCCCGGTGCGCTGCCCAGTCAGGCGCAATTGCTTTCCAACCTGGCCACGGTGCGCCGTGGCGAGGCCATGCAAATCGTGAACCATTATAATGTTCAGCCGGTCTTCGACGTCTACGCCAACGTATCCCGTACTGACTTGGGCACGGTGGCGAGCGCAGTGGAAAAAATCCTGGATCGTCATCAGGCCAAGCTTCCCCGCGGCCTCTCACTGGTGCTGCGCGGCCAAGCGCAAACCATGAAAGACTCGTTTTTCCGGCTCGGCCTGGGCGTGCTGGGCGCCATCGTGCTCGTCTACCTGCTGCTGGTGGTGAATTTCCAGTCCTGGTTGGATCCCTTCATTATCCTCATGGCTCTGCCGGGAGCACTGGCCGGCATCGTTTGGGCGTTATTTCTCACGCAAACCACTTTCAACGTGCCCTCGTTGATGGGTGCAATCATGTGCATCGGCGTGGCGACCGCCAACAGCATCCTTGTTGTTGTCTTCGCCAATGACGAACAACTGAGTGGCGTCTCATCCCGGCAGGCTGCTCTGGCTGCGGGATTCGCACGCATTCGCCCGGTCCTGATGACCGCCGCCGCCATGATCCTCGGCATGATCCCCATGGCGTTCGGAATCGGCGAAGGCGCCGAACAGAATGCGCCGCTGGGCCGCGCCGTGATCGGCGGGTTGCTGGTCGCTACGGTTTCCACACTGATAGTGGTGCCCGCGATTTACAGCGTATTGCGCCGGCGCCCGCCGGTGGACCGCGATACGCAGATCTTCCTGGAAGAACATGAAGGTGAACTGCCTGAGAGTGAACCTCAGGCCTGAGATCGAAATGTCATATGAGTAATCAAGAACCTCCTCAGCCATCCGGCCGCCGGCCCGCAGATTCCCACGAGGAGCGGCTGCGCCTCGAGATGGAACAATTACGTGAAAAGCTCGAGCGCATTAAACCGCACGCCGAAACGGAACTGCCGCCGCTACGGCGGCCCTCCCGCACCACGCTCACGGCCCTTCTACTGCTGGTAGTGGTGATCCTTGTCGGCGCGTTCATTGCCGGTTATCTGCCGCGGCGCAAACGCGTGGAGCAGGTTCTGGCCGAGTCCCGCCGTGACAGTGCGGCCTTGCCCGTGGTCAACGTTCTGCGCTCCAAACTTGCGCCGCGTGAGATGACCATCGAACTGCCCGGCTCAATTCAGGCTGTGACCGAGGCGCCCATTCTGGCTCGCGCCGACGGCTACCTCAAGCGCCGCCTGGCCGATATAGGAGACCGCGTGGCAGCGGGCCAGGTTTTAGCTGAGATTGAAGCCCCCGAACTCGACCAGCAAGTGGCGCAGGCGCGCGCCACGCTCGAACAGGCTCATGCGGCGCAGGAACAGGCCGCCGCCAGCCTGGAGCAGGGCCGGGCTAATTTGCATCTGGCCCGCGTCACAGCCCAACGATGGAACGGTCTATTGTTGAAAGGCGCGGTGTCCCGGCAGGAAAACGACCAGGTGCAGGCGCAGTTCCAAGCCCAGTCGGCTGGCGTGCAGGCTCTCGAACGGGCCCTGGCTGCTGCCGCCAAGAATGTTCTGGCGGCGGAAGCCAACTTACGGAGGCTGGAGAACCTTCAGAACTACCGGATCGTTCGGGCGCCCTTCGCCGGTGTGATCACTCTGCGCAACGTCGATACGGGGGCTTTGATCTCGGCCGGGCAGACCATGCTCTTCCGTATGGCTCAGACAGGCTCCTTGCGCACTTACATCAGCGTGCCGCAGGCCGACGCAAGCGCCGTCCGGCCCGGTCTGGCCGCGGAAGTCATGGTGAACGAATTTCCTGGACAGGCGTTCGCCGGCCGCGTCGCTCGCACCTCCGACGCGCTGGATCCTTCCAGCCGCACCCTTCTTACCGATGTTCTGGTGCCGAACCCCGGTGGCCGCCTCCTGCCGGGCATGTACGCCCGCGTGCGCCTTAAGATTTACCGTGAGCGGCCTCCGGTACAGATTCCCGGCGACACGCTGGTACTGAGTTCCCAGGGGCCTCAGGTGGCGGTTGTACGCGACGGGAGGGTTCATTTTCAAAGAGTTGTCATCGGCCGGGACGATGGCCGCACCATAGAGCTCACCGAAGGACTCGCGCCCGATGAACTGCTGGTGGTTAACCCGGGCGATGAGGTTAAGGAAAGCGCTCCGGTTGAAGTGCGAGAGCTTAGCGAACGCAGCCAAGCGCCTTCAGGGCCGGCGGCCGGACGCCCGTCCGGCAAACAGGAGAAATGAGCCATGCGTGAAAATCCACGTTCCTTGCTGGCTGTGAGTCTCCTTGTGCTGGCGTGCTCGGCTGCGGCGCCCGCCGGTGGGCCTTTTTGGCAGCGGTGGTTGGCCGGCCAGGCTCCGCCCGCCGCTCCCCTGAAGAACTCACCTCGCCTGGCCCAGTTGATCCGCGGCGGCAACATATACCTCTCGCTGGATGACGCTATCGCCCTGGCGATGGAGAACAATCTCGACGTCGAGATTCAACGCACCAATCTTCTCGTCGCTCAGACGGAGATCACGCGCGCCCGCGGCGGCGGCCTCACCCGGGGAATTTATTACACTTTGGCCGAGGCTCCGGCCGGTGTCGGCGGTCCCACGACTGCGCTGCAAACCGCCGCTCAGCGTACCATTCCGGGCTCCTCTGTATCCACCAACCCTCTTGAAACGGGAGCGCTCGGCCAGATACAATCCAACCTCAATCTGCTCGGCAACATCCCGCTCAGCAACGGAACGGCTGTGCCCCAGTTCGATCCCCTGCTCAGCGGCCGCACGAACTGGCTCCATCAGACCACCCCCCAAGTGAATCCTCTCCTCGCCGGATGGCCCACCCTGGTCACTGAGACATACACCGCCGGCGCAGCTTACCGTCAAGGCTTCGGTCCCGGCACGCAATTCAGCGCCGCCTTTGATAACGCCCGCGTCAGCTCCAACTCTCTGCGGAACAGCTATAACCCTTATGCGACGTCGGCGTTTTCTCTCACGCTTACCCAGCCCTTGTTGCGCGGGTTCGGAACCAGAGTCAACCGGCGCTATGAGCGGATCGCCGGCAGCGAGACAAAGATAGCGGACCTGCTCTTCCGCCAACAACTGATTAATACTGTTTACGGCGTCATCCGCCTCTATTCCGATTACGAGGCGCTGTATGAGGACGTACGCGTCCGGGAGCAGACCTACGCCCTTGCCCAAAAGCTTCTAGCCGATACGGCCGCTCAAGTGGAACAGGGCACCCTGGCCGCGGTGGAACTGTCGCGCGCCAAAGCGCAGGT
Organism: uncultured Solibacteraceae bacterium; assembly: GCA_964429095.1. GTDB lineage: Bacteria > Acidobacteriota > Terriglobia > Bryobacterales > Bryobacteraceae > JAJFUV01. The sequence continues at coordinate 14,158 of CAYSBM010000012.1, forward strand.
GTTTTCCACCAAGCACGACCTGGAACGAGCCCGCGGACAGTTGGAAGAACAGGAGGCCATTCTTAAGACCGTGCTTACCCGCCGCGGCAACGCCGCCCCGGATGTGCGCGCCGCCTCCATCATTCCCTCCACCCCACTGTCGATTCCGGACGTGCCGTCCTCCAGCATGGAGGAAATGCTCGCTCAGGCGATGGAAAAGCGCCCGGATCTGGCTCAAGCCGATCTTCAGATGGCGATCGCCGGCTTAAGCGTTGAAGGCGCCAGGAACGCTGTGCGTCCCCAGCTTGATCTGGTTCTCAGCGCTCAGAACAGCGGTTTGGGCGGCCAAATCAACCCTGCGGCGGCCAATCCAGACCCGGCTTTTTCCGGAGGATACGGCACGGCGCTTAGCCAATTGCTCCGCCGGAATTATCCTACTTATTCTGCCGGTATCCAGCTCGACCTCCCCTTACGCAACCGGGTGGCGCAAGCCGACCTGGCCCGCGACTTATTGGTGCAGAGGCAGCTAGGCGTGCGTATTCAGCAATTGCGTAACCAAGCCAGGCTGGAAGTCGAGGACGCTCTGATCGCCTTGCGCCGCGCCCGGGCGGCTTATGAGGCGGCTGTGCAGGCTCGCTTGTTGCAGGAAGAATCTCTGGCGGCCGAGCAAGCTAAGTTCGAGGCCGGCGCTTCCACAAGCTTCTTTCTGATCCAGGCGCAAAGTGCGCTGGCGCAAGCCCGCTCGGCGGAGGTGGCCTCCCGCGTAGCTCTCGCCAAAGCCCGGGCCGCGTTGGACCGGGCCACGGGGGTTATACTTGAAGCCCGTCATATCTCCGTGGAGGCTGCGCGTCAGGGCGCCAAATGAGATTCTTCGGGTGCGGTCCGTGCGCCCTCTCCGATATGGGCTGCGGCCCACCCAGCCCCGGTTCCCGGGATCATGCCTCCAAAGCGCCGCGCTACACCCAGACTTTATCCAGCGGTACGCCACGCTTGCACAGATCGCAGTTGGCGGCGTCGGTGTAATACATGGCGTCGAGCTTCGCCAAATAGTAGAAAGGTAAGGAGCCGAAACTCGGCGTCTTGGGCGTGGGCTGGTAAATGACCACCGCCAGAGCCACCACTTGAGCGCCGGAGGCTTCCACAAGGTTTTTCAGCTCGGTGAGCTTTTTGCCGGTCCGCAGAATATCGTCCACCAGCAGAACCTTTTCTCCCGGCTCTTGAACCAGGTATTGACGGAAACGCATGGGTTGGTCCGGATCCTCGCGTTCAGCCCAGTAGACTTGGTGAGCGCGCAGCGCCTCGGTGACGCCGTAAGCCACCGGGAGGCCGCCTGTGGCGGGAGCCACCACGCTCAGTTCCGGTAGAATCGCCCGCAGCTCCGGATTGGCGCGAAGCAAGCGGCTGAGGCCCACGCTCAGGGTCTTGGCGTGCTGGTAATAACGCATAGCCAGCGCCACTTGCAGGTACTCATTCGAGTGTAATCCGTTGGAATATTCGAAGTGTCCCTCGCGCAAAGCGCCGGTGCTGCGCAGAAGCGCCACGACTTCATCATGAGTAGGTACCAGATTCATGGCTCAATGAGCTCCCTTTCCCGTCAGGACATGCGGCACGGTTTGCAGCAGGATCTTCCAATCCAGGCTGAGCGACCAGTTGTCAATGTATTCCATGTCCATCTTCATCCAAGTCTCGAAATCCAGCGAATCGCGGCCCGCCAGGGCCCACAGGCAGGTCAAGCCTGGCCGCATACGCAGCCTGCGCCGCTGCCACCGCTTATATTGTTCCACTTCTTCAGGTACGGCGGGGCGCGGCCCTACCAGGCTCATATCCCCGCGCAGCACGTTCCACAGTTGCGGCCATTCGTCGATGGAGAACTTTCGCAACCAGCGGCCCAGGGGCGTCAAACGCGGATCATGAGGAATCTTGAAGGCCGTTTCGCGCTTGCTCAGGTGTTTCAGCGCGGGCTTCAGTTCCTCGGCATTTTGGCACATCGAGCGGAACTTGTAAAGCGTGAAGCGCCGGCCGTTTAAGCCGCAGCGTGTCTGGCGGAAAATGGCGGGGCCCGGTGAGGTGAGGCGGACCAGCGCGGCCACAAGAATAAATGCCGGAAGCAGCAGGATGAGGGCGGTAGCCGACACCACCACGTCGGTTGCACGCTTGATCAGCAGCAGGATCTCATCATGCGGCGTGGCGGAAAAAGTGAGCATGGGATAATTGGCAAGCCGCTCGAGGTAAATCTTGCTGTTGACGTGCGGAAAGAAATCCACCAGGATGCGCGTGCGCACTCCTTCTTCGTCGCACAGAAGCAGCGTGTCTTCGATCGCCGGCAACTTGCCGCCATCCACCGCCACCAGAACTTCATCGATAACATGCGTCCGCAACAGTTCCGGCAGTTGATCCACTCGGTAGACAGGGTACTCAGAAGCCAGCCGCAAGGAGTTCAGGCCCGGCTCCGGCTCCAGATCCTCGGAGACGAACCCCGCCAGCCGGGCTCCGGATTCCGGAGCCCGTTCGACCGTTTCGCCCAGCCGCCGCGCCCTCTCGCCTGTGCCGATCACCAGGAGATGTTGCGGCTCGGCCAGCCTGCTGCGCAAAGACAAGGAAACCCGCACCGCCACAATCCGGAACAGAGCCGTCAGCAGGCAGGCGTAAAAGGCGAAAAGAGCCATAAAGACACGGCTCAGATCCAGGCGCAGCGCATACTGGAACAGCACTACGGAAATTCCGCCGGCCAGCGACTGCCGGAAACTATCGGCGATGGTCTTGAGCGGACGGCCCGGCTCCAGCCGGTCGTAGATGCCCAGCCACAGGGCGGTCAACACCCACACCGGAATGCTGAAGCCCACCAGGAGCGCTTTAGTCGGCGTCAGCAGGTAGAACAGATGTTCGAAGGGCAAGTCCAGACGCGTCCGGTACGCGGCTTCGAAAGCCGCCAGCAGCAGCAACACGTCGGCCGCTCCGAACAGAAACCGCAACTTGCGCCGGCGCCTGCTAAACATTTCCGCGACTCAGCATAACACGCTCCGCTCCGCGGGGAACTTCCAAGAAGTATATATTGCTAGCTGGGAAGGAGATGCCGCACATGGTGATCCGTAAAGAAGATGCCCTCGACTACCACGCGCACCCTGTTCCTGGCAAAGTATCCACCGTTCCGATCAAGCCTTGCCGCACGCAGCGCGACTTGAGCCTGGCCTATACGCCCGGGGTGGCCGCGCCGTGTCTGGAAATCCAACGCGACCCCAGCCTGGCCTACAAGTACACCTCCAAGGGCAACCTGGTCGCCGTGGTCAGCAACGGGACCGCCGTCCTCGGCCTGGGCAACATTGGCGCGCTTGCGGGCAAGCCGGTCATGGAGGGCAAGGCGGTCTTGTTCAAACGTTTTGCCACCTTCGGCGGCATTAACCTCGAAGACATCAAGGCGCCCGAGTGCTTCTACATCGAAGAGCGGCTGCGCGAAACCATGCGCATCCCGGTGATTCACGACGACCAGCACGGGACCGCCATCATCAGCGGCGCCGCTTTGATCAACGCGCTGGAACTGGTGGATAAGCCCATTGAACAGGTCCGCATCGTGTTTTCGGGAGCCGGAGCCGCGGCGCTGGCCACTGCCGGGCACTATCTCAAGTTAGGCGCGCGCTTGGAGAATATCATCATGGGCGACATCCATGGCGTGGTCTACAAAGGCCGGACCGAAGGCATGAACCCTTATATGGAGCGCTTTGCCGCCCAAACCAGCGCCCGCACATTGGCTGAGGCTTTGGTGGACGCTGACGTATTTGTGGGGCTGTCGGCGGGCAATATCGTCAAGCCGGAAATGCTGCGCGTTATGGCGGCAAACCCGGTCATCTTTGCCATGGCAAATCCAGATCCCGAAATCTCTTATGATCTGGCCATAGAGACGCGGCCCGACGCCATTGTCGCCACCGGGCGGTCGGATTTTCCCAATCAAGTGAACAACGTCCTGGGTTTCCCCTTCATTTTCCGCGGCGCCCTCGATGTACGCGCCACAACTATCAATGACGAAATGAAGTTGGCTGCTACGCGCGCGCTGGCCCGCCTGGCCAAGGAGGACGTGCCGGATTCGGTGCGCCGCGCTTATGGGGTCAACTACATGGAATTCGGCCGGCGCTACATCCTGCCCAAACCGTTCGACCCGCGGGTGCTGATTGCGGAGGCCTCCGCCGTCGCCCAAGCCGCCATGGACAGCGGGGTGGCGCAGGTGTTGGTGGATATCGAAGAATATAAAGACCAGTTGGACCGGCGTCTCGGCAAGGTCCACGAAATCACGCGGGTGATGATTCACAAAGCCCAGCGCGCCCCCATGCGCGTGGTGTTCCCCGAAGGCGATCACGAAAAGATCCTGCGCGCCTGCCAGATTCTGCTGGATGAGGGCATTGCCCGGCCCATCCTCCTGGGGGAAGAGGCCGTCATCCGCCGGCGCGCTGAACAGCTCCACTTGCACCTGGAGGGGGCCGCGATGATCGATCCCGAGCAATCTCCGCTTCTGGCGGCCTACCGCGAAGAGTTGTACCAATTGCGCCATCGGAAAGGCGTGACGCGCCGGGAAGCCGAAGAAATGCTGCAAAACCGCAATGTATTCGGATCCATGATGGTGCGCCGCGGCGACGCCGACGCTCTCATCGGCGGCTTGACTGAGCACTATCCCGACACCATACGCCCCGCGTTGCAAGTGCTGAGCGTGCGCCCCGGTTTACACAAAGTGGCTGGCCTCTATGTCCTCATCACCCCCAAAGGGCAGATCTATTTTCTGGCCGACACCACCGTCAACATTGAACCCACCGCTGAAGACTTGGCAGAGATCGCCATCGAGACTGCCGAAATCGCGCGGCGTGTTGACGTGGAGCCTCGCGTGGCTATGCTCTCGTTCTCCAATTTCGGCAGCACGCGGCATCCTCTGGCGGAAAAAATGCGGCTGGCCGCCGAACTGGTGCACGCCCGGCGCCCCGATCTTATCGTGGACGGCGAAATGCAAGCCGACACGGCGGTCACGCCCGAGATCATCGACGAGACTTATCCGTTCTCACGTCTCAAGGGCGGGGCCAATGTGCTAATCTTCCCCAATCTGGAGGCCGGAAACATCGCTTCAAGCGGCTGATGCGCATCGGCGGCGCCGAAGCGATCGGCCCCATCCTGATGG
>CAYSBM010000013.1:0-15923 GCA_964429095.1 uncultured Solibacteraceae bacterium
GCGGTGAAAAAAACTCCTAAGTAAACCTGAGGCCAGTGCGCGCGGTCAATTAGCGGCGAGGCAGAAATCCGGGGCAAACTACCATGTTACGCCACCGGGCAAAAGTTCTCAGCATTTGCCCGGTGGCGCCGGACCTGCGCCGCGTCATGTATTGCGTTCGTTAATTGGAGGCCACCACGCGGAGCGGCTTTTCCAATCGGAAAGTCAGCACAGTCTCGGCTGGCACACGGATTGAGCCGCCCTTGGTGATGATTTGGGTCAGTGCCCCGGCGCCGGCTCCGGCGCCCGCTCCGATGGCGGCGCCCCTTCCACCGCCGGCGATGGCCCCAATAATGGCGCCAACCGCCGCTCCGCCCCCGGTGTAGGTGGCGGTGCGCTTGTTGGCGCCTACACCGTCTTTACCGCGCTGCTGAATATCGGCGGCGTCCAACTGGTACCGCTGGCCGTTTACCGTGACGCTCCTCAAGTCCAGCACCAGATCCGAAGCGCCTTTGAACCGGCCGCCCTTGGAGGCTGAAACGATAACCAATTCTGCCTGGGAACCGTGCGGGATGGCTACCGCGCCGGAAGCGTCCAGCACGTCTTTTGATACCTGAGCATCAAAGCTTTGCCCCTCGCTGGCCTTGGCCGAATCAATGGATTCATTGGTCCGGATTGCGAGGTGGCTGCCTGCCGGCAATTCGTAAACTTTGGCCGGAACTGGGGACGCCGCGGTTTCCTGCTTGAACGCGGCGCCCGGCCTCTGGGGGGCGGGCATGCCAGGGGCGGCTCCTTTGCGCAAAGACGGCGCCGTTTGGACGGGCGGGCCGGCCTGCGTTTGGGCATTGGGAGCTGGCGTTGTCGCCTCTCCGTATTCGATAGACTTCACCTGATCCATAGGGATGGTGCGCATGATTTTGTCATCGCCCGAGATCTGCACTTCGGTGGGAGAACTCGCCACCAGGTCGCCGGTAATCTTGGTTCCGTCTCGCAACACCACAGCAGCCCGCCGCTGGGCGCCAGCGGTTGGCGTTTCTTTCTTGCCAGTGCAAGAGCAGAGAACCGTCAGCAGCGAGATTGCCGCCAGTAGCGTTCCTAGTCGTTTCATCGGAGTCACACCTTTCTGTTTCGCCAGATTTTCGGAATAGTCTGGACACTTATGAGCATACCTCCGGGCGCCGGAAACAATTCAGCGCCTGCCGGGCCATTTCATTGCCTACGATCTGCTCCTCGTCCACGGCCGAAATGTTTTCCCCCACTTCGAGCATGGAGGCGTACTGGTGGTACCGGGCCCGGGCGATCACCGCCACGCCCGGCGCCAGGCGCTTCACCTGTTCGATAATGGCTCGCGAAGTCGAAGGGTCGGGGATGGTGACGATCACCGCGCGGGCCCGTTCCACTCCCGCATGCTCCAAGATCTCCGGTTGGGTCGCGTCGCCGGCCTGTATATCCAGACTGGAGCCGAACACCGCCGCGGTTCGGGGATTGAACTCCACAATCAACACAGGTATTCCAGCGCCCTGCAAGGCTTCCACCACCTGCTGTCCGGCTGGTCCATAGCCAACCACAATTACCTTGCCCAGGCTCCCGTGATGCGGTTCACGCAAAGCGGCGGGTTGCTCCGGCGTCCTGCGGAACAATATCGCCGCCAGGCGCGGAGCCGCCGCCATCACGTAAGGCGTGGCAACCAGCGTCACCAAGGATACCGCCACCAGAAATTCCAACTCCCGCATCCCGATCAGACCCCGGCGATTGCCGTTGTCCGCCAGTACGAAGGTAAATTCCCCAACCTGCGACAACGCCAGGCCGGCTGCCAGCGCGACGCGCGATGAGGGCTGAAACAGCCGTACAACGGCGGCGGCGACCACGGCCTTGATCACCATCACGGCCGCCGCAGCCGCCATCACATAGAGAATCTGCCGGCCGGCGGGCAGATTCACCATCGTTCCCACGCTGGCAAAGAAGGTGGCGACAAAGACTGCTGAAAGCGGCGTCACGTCGGCTTTCATCTGCGTGGCCAGCGGCGACTCGGCCAGGACTACGCCTGCCGCGAATGCGCCGATCACCGGCGAGACGCCCACCGCGTGTGCGCCCGCCGCCGCTCCCATGCTGGCGCAGCAGGCCACAATCACCGGCAACTCCCGGTTCCTGCTCAACATGGCGCGTTCGAACAGCGGCGGCGCCACGTACCGCATCAGGGCCCAAAGCGCCAGGCTGGCGGCCCCGATCACCGCACCTTTCAACCCAAACCGCCCAAGCGCCTCCACCCCCTTCAAGTTCTCAGCCAGCGCATCGCTCGCCAGCAACAAAGGCACCACGGCGATGTCCTGCGCCAGAAGAATTCCCACCGCCACGCGTCCGTGACGGCTGTCGATTTCAGCGTTATCTGCGAGCACCCGCGCCACGACCGCCGTACTGCTCATGGCTATGGCCGCCGCCAGGACCAGTGCTTCGTTGGTTTCGATTCCGGCACCGCGCAGAATCGACGCTACCGCCGCCAGAGTCAGCGTGATTTGCGCCAAGCCTCCAAAAGTGGCGACGCGGCCAATGCGGCGCAGCCGGTCGAAAGAAAACTCGAGTCCGATGGAGAATAACAGCAGCGCTACACCCAGCTCGCTCACTGCGCGCAACTGCTGCCCGCTGCCTATAAGGCCGGCTCCCGTGGGTCCAAGCAGAACTCCCGCCAGCAGATAGCCCACTACAGGGTTCTGCCCCAGGCGCCGCAGCAGCACGCCCAGAGCGGCTGCTGCGCTGAGCAGCGCCACCACTCGCGTCAACAAACCCCAGCTATCCATCGCCTCCATCCCGTCGGATTCGCGTGCCGCGGGGGAACTTCCAGAATACAGGGTCTGTCAAACCCTGGGCGTCAGGACGTTTTCAGCCGCAGGTGGAAGCTCTTGGGACGGGTGAGGTAATGGTAGCCCAGGTGCGACAGCGTGCAGCCATGGCCGCTGTCCTTAATGCCCACCCAGGCCAGTTCCGGATCCAGGTAATCGCAGCGGTTGAGGTAAACCGTGCCAGCATGGAGGCGATGCGCCAGCGCCTCTCCGCGCGCGATGTCCTCGGTCCAGACCGAGGCCGTCAAGCCATAAGAGCTGTCGTTCATCAGACGCACGGCCTCGTCCTCGCTGTCCACCGGCATGATGCCGATCAGCGGGCCGAAAGTTTCCTCCCGCATCAGGCTCATGCTGTGGTCGACGTTGACCAGCACCGTGGGTTGGAAGTAGTATCCAGGTCCGGGCAGGCGCTTGCCGCCGGTGAGCACCCGGGCGCCGCGGCTCTCAGCGTCGCGCACCTGGTATTCCATGAACTCCACGGCCTTGGCCTGCGCCAGAGGCCCGATGGTGGTGTCGTCCCGTTCCGGGTGGCCCACCTTGTACTTTTCCACTTCGGCCACATAGGCGTCCACGAAGCGCTGGTAGATGGAGCGCATCACATAAATGCGCTCGACGTCGCAGCAGCTTTGACAGGCGTTATAGAAAGCCCCGTCCACGGTGTTTTCGACGGCATATTGGAAATTAGCGTCCGCGGCCACGAAAGCCGGATCTTTGCCGCCCAGTTCCAGGCCTACGTCGATCAATTGCGCTGAAGCCGCCTGGTAGACCTGACGCCCGCCCTCTACAGATCCGGTGAACGCCACGAAATCGACGGCCCGCCGCCCGATCAGTCCCGCTATGACGGCGTGGCTGGTGTGGATGGAAGCCACCAGTTCAGGCGGCAGGCTGGTTTTGCGGAACGCCTCAACGAAAGCGTCGCCGCACAGCGGCGTCAGGCGCGCGTGCTTAATGAGGACCGCGTTTCCTGCCACCAGCGCAGGGACGATCACATTCACGGCGATCAGAAGTGGATAATTCCACGCCGGAATGTTCAAAACAATGCCCAGCGGCTCGCGGCGTATGTAGCGCCGGAAGCCTTCTTTAGGAGGCAAAAGGTAGTCTTGTAGAGCCCCTTCCGCCAGCCGCAGCATCGTTTCGGCGCGGTCCAGCATGGTGTCGACCTCGCGGCGCGCCTGCGCCAGGGGCTTACCCATCTGCCGCGTAATATCAAGCGCTACTTTGTCCTTCATGGCGCGAAACGCGCCGGTGAACTCGCTGCATATCCTGACGCGCTCCTGCACCGGCACATCGCGCCAGACCTGCTGCGCCTTGCGCATGCGGCCCAGGATGGCTTCGATTTCACGTTCCCGCGTTGGATCTATGGTGAGAAAGACACTCTCATCGGCCGGGTTGATTACGTTCCATTTGGCGGCTTCACTCATGTGGTTGGATCCTATCCAGGCTCTCTATTACCAGCTCGCTTCGTACATTTTCAGAAGATCTTCCTCCGTGCATATGCGGATATTGGTCTTATGGCAGGGATCCTCGAAGGCCTTCCGGGCCAGTTGCGGCAGGCTTTCCCGCTTCACGCGGTGATGCCGCAAACCGCGCTGGATGCCCAGCCGTTCGATCCATGTTTCCACGCCGGTCACCGCCGCCAGAGCGGCGTCCGTCTCGCTGATGTTTCGCGTGTCCACGCCGAACAAAGCCGCCAGCCGGGCGTAATGGCCGGCCGCTGGCTCCAGATTGAAGCGCATGACGGCCGGCAAAACCAGGGCGTTAGCCAGACCGTGGTTCAGGCCGAATTCGGTTGACAGCGGGTGGGCCAGCGAATGCGCCGCGCCCAGGTCCTTTTGAAACGCGATGGCGCCCATGGTGGCCGCGATCTGCATGTAGCCTCGCGCTTCGATGTCTGCGCCATTGCGGGTGGCGCGCTCCAGGTAGCGGACCGCCAGTTCCATCCCGTAGATGGCGATGGCGTCACAGATGGGGTGGAAAACCGGGCAAGTGTAAGATTCCAGGCAATGCGTAAAGGCGTCCATGCCCGTGGCGGCGGTGAGCGCCGGCGGCAGCCCTACGGTCAATTCCGGATCCAGAATTGCGCGAACCGGCAGGAGTTGAGGGTGGAAGATGAAGATCTTCTTGCCCAGCTTCCGTACGGTGATCACGGCCGAGCGGCCTACCTCGCTGCCGGTGCCGGCAGTGGTGGGGATGGCGATGATCGGATCCAGCTCGGGCTTGATGCGCGCCACGCCGCCGTTGAAAGCATCGAGATCCGTAATGTCGCCTTCATAAGGCGCCAGGGCGGCCACCGCTTTGGCGGCGTCCATGGCGCTTCCCCCGCCCAGCCCAATCAGTCCGTCGCAGCCGGCGCTGCGGTACTGTGCCGCGGATTGAATCACATCATCCTCGATGGGATTGCCATGTACTCCGGCGAACACTTCGTGCGGGAGGCCGGCTTGCGTTAATACGCGGGTCACCGCAGCCATTACGGGCGTGGCGCGCAAGCCGGGATCGGTGACGATGAGCGGCTTGTGGATTCCGGTTTCAGCAAGACAGTTGGGCAACTGGCGCACGGCGCCGCAGCCGAACACGATTCTGGTCGGGAAGTTGAAGGTGGTAATGTTTTCGAACATGGCGGGTCAGCTCAGTTCCGCGTGCGGCAGCACGAGCTTGTGGATCCAGTTGTGGAACTCCACCTGGCGGAGATCCTCGTCCAATACATCGTCATCAATGTCCAACTGCCAGCGCAAATCCTTGCGCTTCGGGTCCTGGTAGATCGTTTCCAACTTGTTTACGTATTCGGCCAGGGCCTCGTGGTTTTCGAAGAATCCTTCGCGCAACAGTTTCTGCCCGCGCGCGACGATCAGGCGCGCCACTTCGTGCAGATTATACTCCGGGTGATACTGCGTGGCCCAGAACGTTCCCTTGCCGTGGGTGACGGCGATAGCCTGCACGGGCGTGAAATCGTTGGAGGCCAGCAGTTGCCCGCCTTCTGGAAGGCTGGTGACATGATCCAGATGGCTGATGAATCCGTTATAGACCGGCGGCTTGCCCTCCAAGAAAGGGTCCTTACGGCCTGCTTCGGTCAAAAGGAGCTTGCGCGCAATGCCCATTTCCCGGCCACGCGGATTGGCTTCCACCACGCCGCCAGCCGCCACAGCGGCCATTTGCAGCCCCCAGCAGGTGCCAAAAGCCGGCGTGCCCACTTCGTAACTCTTTTTGGCGAACTCGATTTGGCGCGTTACCCGTTCATCATTGGTGTGGTAGATGGTCAGATTACAGCCGGTCCATAAGATCCCGGTATAGTGTTCCGGTCCCCGGTTGCCTGGAGGGAAGGCCGTGTCGCTGGGAAACCAGACTTCATAGCTGGCTTGCGGCAGGTGCCGCTGGAGCATTTCCGCGTAAAGCCGCCAGGCGTGCTTCATCCCGGCAACATCGAATTCGTCACGGCTGGCTTTGGGATATCCATCCACAATTAAAAAATGGAGTTTCTTGGACATGATGATTTACTCGCGGTCCATCGCTTCGATGATGGTCGGCAGAAGGCTGTAATCGCGGCAAACGGCGTCGGCAGAGGTGCTCGAGCTTCCACGGTCGACGGCGGCGGTCACCAGAATCGCGCGGGCTCCCGCGCGCTGGGCCCCGGCGATGTCATTCTGCTCGCGGTCGCCGATGTGGACGATCTCTTCAATCCGGCAGCCGGCCAACTCCGCCGCTTTTTCGAACATGGCAGGTGCGGGTTTCGAACAACCCGCTTCGTCGCTGAAGACGAACGCTGAGAACGCCTCCAGCAATCCATAACCCGCCAGTAGTTGCCGCAATGCCCGGCCAGGGGTGAAGATGGCGTCGGAGACGACGACCAGTTTGTACTTGCCGGCCAGGTCTCGAATCGCTTGCTGAACGCCCGGCACCAAATCGGGACGAACCTCGAGCTCCATGTTTTCATGCAGGCGCACCAATTCGGCAAACTCGGCCGCGGGCAGTTCCCGGTGCAAGCCTTTCAGAACCACGCCCAGGCGGACGGCGACCGGCCAGGTGACATGCTGGTTATGCCAGACCTCGCGGAACGCGGTATCGGCAGTGTCGAAAGCGCAATCCACCAGCGCGCGATCGACGGGCGCATGGCGGGAAAGGTACTGATGCACCAACTGCCGCCGAGCCACTGGTTTGGGCGGAAGACCTTGCGCGCGGCGTTTCGGTTCGTCGGAATCGTCGGCAAAAACAGTATCCCAAAGGTCAAAACAGATCGCTCTAACTCGCGGCATTGCACCTCTTCAATGAATGAAAAACGAGACGGACTGGTATTATAGCAAACCGTTTCCGGAAGCCTGGCGGCCGTCAGAGCGATGCCTTGCCTTGCCGTGCGCGCAGCCAGAGTAGGAAGGTCACCAGCGCGCCTGCGGCGCTCATCGCCACCAGCATCAGGAAGATGGGCAGCAGGCGGTGGCCGAAAGCCTTGTACATCCAACCGATGATCTCCTCCTGGAAAATCGGCCCGATGGATCCCATTCCGTTGATGATCCCCGCGGCGGCCAGCGCTCCACGTTTTGATCCCACGTCGATGGCGCCGACGCCGGAAAGCAGGGAATCGGGGCCGAACAGCATGGAGCCGGCCAGTCCCATTGAAAGCGTGAAAAAGAAAACGCTGGTGGAGCCCAAGGTGGCCATAAGCACGAAAGAAAAGGTCATCATGGTCAACATGGCGAAGGACAGAAACGCGCGCCTGCCGCCGAAGAACCGGTCCGAAGCCCAGCCGCTGGCGATCACGCTGGCAAACCCGCACAACTCGAAGACCGTGGAAAGGTAGCCGGCATGATCGCCCGCCAGGTGGAAATTCTGGCGCAAGAAGAACGGCGCCCAGCTCCACAAGGCATAGCGCAGGAACTTGATGGTGAAGTAGATCATGCCCATGATGGCGATGTTGATCACCACTTGGCGCGACCAGCCCAGGCCTCCGCTTTCGGCCTCTTCGCCCGAGGGCGGCTCCTCGTCCGGCTCATTGAGGGGCGCCAAGCCCACTTTCTCCGGACGGTTCGGGTGCAGGAAGAGGACGATTGCCCATATAGCCAGCAAGGCCAGCGCCGAGCCGAAATACGACCATCTCCACCCCGCGAGCCCCAGCATGTAAGCCGCAAACCAAGTGGCGGCCAGCGAGCCCACTTGATAGCAGGTAGACCACACGCCGAGCACACTGCCGCGCTGCTGGCGGCGGAACCAGTAAGCCAGGCTGCCGATGCAACCGGGCCAACCCGTACCTTGCGCCATCCCATTCACGGCCAGAAAAAGCATCACCGTCCAGAAGCTGTTGCTTGCTCCAAAAACCACGTTGCTCAGAACGGAAAGCGCCATGCCGCCCAGCAGCAGCAACTTTGGCCCCAGTTTGCGGCCGAAATAGGCGCTCGAAAATTGTCCCACCGCGTATGCCGCCAGGTACGCTGTGCCGAGATGCGCCAGTTGCAAGGTGGAAAGGCCCAGGGCGGCAGCCATATCGGCTTTAGCCACATAAAACGGTTTGCGGCAGAAATAGTACCCCGCATAAGAGAGCCAAGTGGCCGCGAAAATACGGATCTGCCACGGGCGGTAGGCGCGGTCGAGGATCCTTTCGGCGGAATCGCTGCCAGGGCTCAGGGTCTCGAAAGGCATCTGTGAGATTGTCGCATTAACGCGGCGGTTGGTGGCGCACAAGCCCGGCCTGAACCAAACTGATGTAGGGTAGCGTGACGCTAGCGACATAGAGCGGATTTGCACCCTTTCCGGTGTCTGGATTGATCCATTCCCAGGCCTGACTCATGCCGTCGGGACGCATGTTGTCGCGAAGATAGGCGATATAGTCGCGCGCCATTGCTCGCGCGGCCGGCTGATCGGTAAGGTACATGGCGGCGATGTACCAGCCGGTTGGTGTGCTCCAATAGCCGCCATTTTGATACGTGCCCGGAGCGGCCAAACCCTTCTGCCACAGCCCGCCATTGGCGCGGTCGGTGGTAAGGATGTGCCGGACTAAGCCGCTGCGGACGGCCGTCTTGGCGCGATAGGCGGCCACCAGCGCGCGCGATGCCCGCTTTGCCGTGGTTTGATCGACGGCGCCGCTCCACACCGCAAAGGCCGTGCCCCAAACATCCGGTTGATTACCAACACCGGTGGCCGACGCCAGCCAGCCATCTGGCCGTCTGAATGTGCTCGCGATGCTCTTACGCAGGCGCCGGGCCTCACCGTGATAGCGTTGGGCCTTTTGCTTTTCGCCATTGGCAAGAAACAACTCAGCCAGGTGATTGGCGGCATTGTATTTAAGTACGGAAGGAAACAGAAGCTTGCCGCTCTTGAAAACTGTGTCGCAAAAGCCCCAGTCCTTGGCATTCTCGCTGTCCACGTCGCCGGCGATAACCACTCCGTTGGCGTCCGCTGGCGCTACGCGGTAGATGCGCTCGCAGAGTTCACCCAGGCGCATCGCACGAAACAGCGCGGGCGAAGCCGCCAGCTTCCAGTGGTGGTAAACGGCGGTGATGAAGTAGAAGTGGTCATCAAGCGGCGGGTACTTGCCGTAAGGTTTGCCGCCCTGCTTGCTTCCGCTGTCGTAGCTGCCGGGGAAGAACGTAGGGCGGCCGTCGAAGTTGATGTGATCCGGCACGGCGTAAGCAGGCACTACCGCATCCGGCTTCACGTTCCAATCCTCCGGCCGGATGGCCGAAGTGATTAGACGGATCCACCCCTCGATTTCCTCGGCCGGCACAAAGTCCGCGCCCAGCATCATGACGGCGTCGCGCACCCAAAACGCTGGGTAGCCCATGTTCGCACCGGGTACGTGGACCACGAACGGCGTCATGTTGCGCCATTTGCCACGCCTGGCTCCGGGCTCGAGACGCGCCGCCTGCACGAACTTGCGAGCCTGCTGGCGGAGAAATGCCGCATCCTCGGAGCTGAGCAAAGGCCCGGAAGCCGGCGCCACAAACGCGAATAACAGCAGGGACGCCAGGAGGCTTGCCAGATTCATGGTCTCGCGAAGCGTTCGACGGAATTCATCGGGGCGCCGGGTAGATAAAGGCCTCGCCGTGTTTCAACTCGCGGTATTCGACCTCCGGGGCCGCCACCCTCAAAGCTGCCGCGAACTGGCGCGGGTCGATGGCGTTGTCGGCGAACATGTCGTAGTGCGCTGGGATGGCTATCTTGGGCCGTATCTTTGCGGCTAACTCCGCCGCTTCCCAGGTCGAGAGGTTGTTGAAGCCACCGTTGACGACCGTGATCATAATGTCCGGAGCAAACTTGGCAACCGAAGCCAGCAGTGGCGAATCGTCGGTGTCGCCTGTGATATACACCTTGGGCCCGGCGCTGAATTCAATCACGAATCCCATGTGGTTGAGATCGCTTGAATCGGTCGGCAAGGCCCAGGCGCCGTGAAGGGTGATATCGCCGTGCCGTATCTGGCAATCCGGCCAAGCCGGCTGGATGCGCCCGGCCGGAACGCCGGATTGCAGGAAGACCTCGCAACTCGGGTGAGGCCCCACAAACAAGGCCTTCTGTTTGCACCCCACAGCGCGGATGGTCTCTGGATCGGTGTGATCCTGATGGTTATGGGTGCAGACAAACACGTCCACATCCAACTCCTGGGGTTCCACCAGCACCGGAACCTGCCGGCGCAGATCGACGATCTTGGCCTCGTCGATGAACGCGCAACTGTCGGTGAGATAAAGATCTACTCCCATCACTACGCCTGCGGGTGACTTGAAAATGTAGCTGCTCTGTCCCAACCACCACATGCAAGCCGCCCCCGCAGGCACCGCCGTCTGCCGGATCTCATTCATCAACCGCATATGTTACTCTTTTCTACATAATGGCGGTGGGCGGCGCCGGTTCTTCCGGGTTGCCCGCGTTGGCCAGCGGCACTCTCACCATCAGGAAACCGATCAGCGCCAGCACCGCCAGGCCCGCAGCAAACGACGGCTCCTTGGAGACTTCCGGCAGCGGCCACTCAAAGAAACGGAAAGTAGCCACCACCAGCCCCATCAGCGCTTCACCGTCAATCACGACCTAAGCCGTCACCACACCCCCATTTTCGAAGCGCGCCCTCTCGGCCTCGATGTACACCCCCCGCCAGCTTAAAGTGTCCGTAATCCAGCGGATGATGCCGCCCAGAAAGATGGCGAAAGTGGTTTCCAGGGGCAGGTACATGCCCACAGAGAACAACATGGGACTCCGCACCTGCACCAGGATCAGGGTGAAGCCCATTAGAATTCCGACCACCACCAAGGGCCAGGGCATGTCACCACCAACAATGCCCTGCGCCAGCGAGGCCATCAAGCCGGCCTGTGGTGCCGAAAGCTGCCGGTCGCCGAAACCCACGCCGCCCGCCTTGATGTTGCCCTCGTGCAGCACCAGTAACGGAAAATAGAGCAGCGCGCTGGCGAACAGCACTCCCAGAAAGTCGCCAATCTGCATGCTGCGCGGAGTGCCACCCAGAATGTGCCCCACCTTCAAGTCCTGAAGCATCTCGCCGGCCACGGCCGACGATACGCAGACCACCGCGGCCACACCCAGCACGGCCGCCACGCCGCTTGGGCCCGAAACGCCGATGGACACCATCAGTAGCGCCGATACGATCAGAGTCGACAGCGTAAGGCCGGATATGGGGTTGTTCGACGAGCCGATCATGCCCACCAGGTTGCCGCTCACCGCGGCAAAAAAGAATCCCAGGACGATCATCACGATGGCGGCTGCAACGCCACCGGCCAGCGTACCAGCGAAGTAGGCATAGAGCGTGATCATGCACACCAGCGTCGCGGCAAGGCCAACAAACACCGTTCTGGCGCCCAGGTCGCGATCCACCCGGCTGGACGCCTCCGTCTGGCCGCCCGCTTTCTTTAAGTCGCTCAGAGCCCGCTTCATGCCTGCGGCCAAACTGTTACGCATACGGAACAGCGTGTAACCGGAACCAACCAGCATGCCGCCCACTGCGATGGGCCGTACGATGAAACGCCATACAGCCACTGTCATTTCGCTCCAGCTTTCGGCAGGCGCGCCAGGGGGCAGAAACGTCCTCAACTGCGGGCCGAGAAAGTAGACAAGCAGCGGCACTAGCAGGCCCCAAGCCAGCACTCCGCCGGAAAAGTTCAGGGCCGCCAGGCGCGGACCGATGATGTAGCCCACGCCGAGGTAGGCCGGGCTGATGCTGGGGGCGGAGACCGAGGTAACGCCCCCCACGCTCACGCCGCCCGCTTCCGATCCCGAGCCGAGTCTAACCACACTCTTGCCCAATTCGCCAATGCCGAGCAGGAATTCCTTGGATGCCGCGTAAAACTTGGCCACTCCCAGAAAATAGACCACCGCGCCGAATGCCATATTCCAGAACAGGATCTTGGCCGCGCCGCTGCCGCGCTGTCCCGCTTTGTGGATTTCGCTGGCAGCCACCGACTCAGGGAAGGGAAGTTCCTGGTCTTCCACCATGACCCTTCGCAACAAGGTGACAAAGAGAATGCCCAGCACTCCGCCCACCAGCATCAGGGCCGAGGATTTCCAGTAGGCGTGCTCAAAATCGAATGACGGCCAGCTCTTGGCGATCACGAACGCGGGAATGGTGAAGATCGCGCCGGCGGCCACTGACTCGCCGATCGACCCCACGGTTCGCGCTATGTTCTCCTCCAGAATGGAACCCTTACGCAGCCGCAGTACGGCCATGGCAATGACCGCCGCCGGGTAGGTAGCGGCGATGGTCATGCCGGCGCGCAGGCCCAGATAAGCGTTGGCGGCGCCGAGCACCACGGTCATGATCAAGCCCAGCAAGACGGCGCGAAATGTGAATTCACGCATCGGCATCTCTGCGGGTACATAGGGACGATGTTCCTGATGGCTCATGGTCGCCTTCCTTTTCACCTTTCAGTGCGGCTGCGGCTGAGGGACTATCATAGCAGCCGAGCACGGACACGCTCGCTCAACAGTTTGCCGTCCACCGCCTTGCCGGCGAGAGCGGCCTGCGCGGCCTTCATCACCAGGCCCATCTGTTTGAGCGACGTGGCGCCGGTCTCCGTCAGCGCTCTCTCGATGGCGGCCTCCATTTCTTCCTCGCTGGGGGCTGCGGGCAGGAAGCTTTCCGTCAGTTTCAGTTCCGCTTCTTCCTTTTCCGCAAGGTCCGCCCGTCCTCCTTTGCGGAACTGTTCGGCGGCTTCGGCGCGCGGCTTGACCAGAGTCTTCAGGACCTGAATTTCGGCCCCCGCATCCAACGGCTTCATGGAGTCGATTTCGTGCTTGCGCAGAGCGGCCTTGATCGTACGCAGGCCGCTCAGGCGGGCCTCATCCTTGTTCTTCATGGCCGAGATCATCTCGGCTTGTATGCGTTCCAGCAATGGCATGACGTTAGCCATTCTAATGTATTAGAATCGAGCATGCACATTCGCAAGCAACGCCTATTAACGCCGGGGCCGACGCCTTTATATCCGCCTGCGTTGCAGGCGATGATGGGCTCCGATATCCATCACAGAACGGAAGATTTCCGCCTGCTGTACCGCAATGTTTTGGCCGACCTGAAGCTGGTTCTCGGCACATCCTACGATGTGTTACCGCTGGTCGCTTCCGGCAGCGGCGCCATGGAGGCCGCCGTTTCGAACCTGTTTTCGCGCGGTGACCGGGTGATCGTGTGTTCAGCCGGCAAATTTGGGGAACGCTGGGTGGAAATGACCAACGCTTTTGGCCTGGATGTCACGGTGGTGAAAGCCGAGTACGGCCAAGCTGTTCAGCCGGAGCAATTGCAGGCTGCGCTGAATGCCGTTCCCGACGTCCAAGGCGTCTTTGTGCAAGCGTCCGAGACTTCCACGGGCGCGGCGCACGATGTTGAGCGCATGGGCAAACTGGTGGCCAAGACTGGCGCCGTCTTTGTGGTGGACGCCATCACTGGTTTGGGCACCATGCCGCTTGATATTCATGGCTGGGGGTTGGACGTGGTGGTCGGAGGCTCGCAGAAAGCATTCATGATTCCGCCGGGTTATTCTTTCCTCACAGTTAGTCCCAAAGCGTGGGCTTTGGCTGAGACCGCCAGCCTGCCACATTACTATTTCGATCTAAAGAAGGAGAAGAAGAACGCCGACAAAGGGGAGTCGAGTTATACGCCCAATACCTCCTTGCTGCTAGCCTTTGGCGCCGCTCTTGCCTATATCAAATCCATAGGCATGGATAAGCTGATTGAGAATGCGCAGTTGCTGGCACGCGCTACGCGCGAGGCCGCCGCCGCGCTGGGCCTGGAGCTGTTTGCGCCTTCTTCGCCGGCCAGCTCGGTCACGGCTATTAAGCCGCCGGCCGGCATGGATTCGGGGGTGATTGTCAAGGCTTTCAAGACTAAGTTCGGCTCCATCATCGCCAATGGCCAGGGTTCTATGAAAGGTAAGATTTTCCGCATTGCGCATTTGGGGTACTTCGACTTTGCGGACTTGCTGGCGGTCATCGGCGAACTGGAAATCATCCTGGCCTCCAACGGCGTGCCAGTGGAATTTGGCAAGGGCGTGGCTGCGGTCCAAAGGGTATACATGGAAGCGGCCGCGCAAGCTGGAAACTAGTGAGGTGGCCATGAAGGTTCTGGTAGCGGAGCCGGTCGCCAAGGCCGGCGTGGAACTGCTGAAAGCTCAACCGGGTTGGGATGTGGTGATCTCCAACCCAAAGGAATATCAACAACATCTGGCTGACGCCGAGGCGCTGCTGGTCCGCAGCGCCGTCAAGGTCACCCGCGACGTCTTGGAACAGGCGCCCAGGCTGCGGGTGATCGGCCGTGCTGGTGTGGGAGTGGACAATGTCGACTTGGCCGCCGCCACCGCCGCCGGCGTTTTGGTGATGAACACCCCGGGCGGCAACGCGGTTTCGGTGGCTGAGCACACCTTGGCGCTGATGCTTGCCCTGGCGCGCTCGATCCCTCAGGCCAGCGCCTCCACCAAGAGCGGCAAGTGGGAAAAGAAGAAGTTCATGGGCACCGAGCTGCGCGGCAAGACGTTGGGAGTGGTGGGCTTGGGCAGTATCGGGCAAGAAGTGGTCAAGCGCGCCCGGGCCTTCGAGATGAGGGTCATCGCCTGCGATCCCTATGTCAACCCGCAGACGGCTGCCGACCTCAGCGTTTGCTTGGTGGACTTGAACGAATTGTATGCGGACAGCGATTACATCTCTCTGCATGTAGCCGCCACGCCGGAAACCATTCGCATGCTTTCAGCGGAGGCATTCGGCAAGATGAGGCGGGGGGTCTATATCGTCAACTGTGCGCGCGGGGAATTGATCGACGACGCGGCCTTGAAAGAGGCTATCGAGAGCGGCCAAGTGGCGGGCGCAGCTCTGGACGTCTTCAAACCCGAACCTCCGGAAGCCGGCTTTCCGCTTTTCTCGCTCGAGCAAGTCATCGCCACCCCTCATATCGCCGGCTCGACTGAAGAGGCCCAAGAGATCGTGGGGGTGCGCATCGTCGAACAGGTGATCGAATATCTGCAAAGCGGCGTTGCCATTAACGCCGTCAATATGCCTTCCTTGCCGCCGGACCAGTACCGCTTAATCAGTCCCTATATGGAGCTGGCCGAACGGCTCGGCAGTTTTGTGGCGCAGATCTCCAACGGTAACCCGCGCGCGGTGCGGCTGGTTTATGTGGGCAAGATCTCTGAGTCCAATACGCAACTCATCCGCAACTCGGGGCTGGCCGGCCTGCTGAACCGCTGGTTGTCGCGCAAGGCTAATGTGGTCAACGCCATGCAGATCGCCTCGCAGCGGGGACTGGCTGTGGCTGAACACCATGAAGTACGTTCGGTTCACATGGATTCAATCCGGCTTACGCTGGAAACCGATCAGGGGGCTTTTACGGTCGAGGGTGTGGTAGTGCTGGGAGCGCCGCGGTTGATCCAGGTGGGGGGCATATACTGCGAAGTGCCATTGGCGGGAAATCTGGTTTACACGCGCAACGACGACGTACCGGGCGTGATCGGCCATGTAGGTACCGTGCTGGGCCGCAACAGCATCAATATCGCGAACTTCTCTCTCGGGCGCCGTGACCGTCCCGCGCAGCCTGGCCAACCGCTGGACGCGCTGGCTGTGGTGCAGGTGGATAGCGTGGTGCCGGAGAGCGTGCTAGCCGAACTCAGGGCCAATCCGGCGGTGCGCGTGGCCAAGGCTGTCGAG